>DASWDU010000045.1 GCA_036395115.1 Thermoplasmata archaeon
GACGCCCTGATTGCCGGGGGATGGTATTGCGACGTGGACACATACGCCCGGATTCTTGGACAACTGGGGTTGTAGGCGCCTTCAGCTGCCGATTTTGGGGCGAGCCGCTGCCCTCGTCGGGTTCGAATCCGAGCAGGCCCGAACCCTTCGCCACGGCCAGGTCGCGTCTATTGAATCGCAATTCCCGTTCCGTGACGATCCCGACTCATGCGGCCGGGCGGATGTTCTTGTTTGTCCGGAACAGGTTGTGCGGATCGTACTTCGCCTTCACATGCCCAAGGCGGTCGTAGTTTCCGCCATACGCGGCACGGACCCGGTCCGCTCCCTCCTCTTCCGTGAGGAAGTTCACGTAGACGCCGCCGGTGGCGAAAGGCTGGAGCGCCTTCCAGCTTTCTCGGGTCCAGGCGACGTGAGGTTCCGCGGCGCCCTCCTTCCACGACGCGGCCGCGCCGCAGACGTAGCGGGCATCTCGGTTGCCGACCGCGCCATCGTCGTCCGCGCGCCCCCGGAGGCCGTCGCCGAGGTCGAAGATCAGAGTCTGGGACAGCGGGGACGTCGTCTCTAGGGCCCCCCGGCGGAACGTCGCGAGCATGTCGTCTGGGAGTTCCGTGAGGTATCCGGTCTTCCAGTAGTAGTTATTCCCCTTCGGTTGCGTCGCGTTGAGCAGGGACTGCTGCGTCACGTAGGTTGTCTCCCCGATCAGGTCTACGACGGGGTCCCCCAGGTCCTTGATTGGAGCGACGTCCTTCGCCGCCTCCTTCGGATCGCCCGTATGGCACGCGACGATCGCGACGATCGGCTTCAGACGCCACTCGGGCGGGATGAACGGCGCATGCGGCGCGAGGCGGACAATCACGACGAGCGTGAGTTCGGGCGGCGCCTTCGCCGTGTACGCGCGATAGAACCGGAGAACCTCCTCGGCCCGGGCCGCGGGCCAAACGATGATGCCCCCAACGATCTTCGGCCCGACGGGATGGAGCCGGTAGGTGAACCAGGTCACGACCCCGAAGTTCCCGCCTCCGCCCCGGATTGCCCAGAACAGGTCGGGATTCTCCGTGCGGCTCGCCCGGTGCACCTGGCCGTCCGCGGTCACAATCTCAACTTCGATGAGGTTGTCAACGGTCCACCCCCAGCGGCGGGTGAGGTAGCCGAAGCCTCCCCCGAGGGTGAGGCCGCCGATGCCCGTCTCGGAGACGAAGCCGAGCACGGTCGCCATCCCGTGAAGCTGCGTGTCGCGGTCCACGTCGCCGAGCAGGCAGCCGCCCTGGGCGCGCACGCTCTGTGCCGCCACGTCGGTGAACACCCCCCGCATGAGGGAGAGGTCGATCGTGACACCGCCCTCGCAAAGCGACGTCCCCGCGATGTTGTGACCACCGCCCTTCACGGATAGGAGAAGGCCGTGCTCCCGGGCGAAGTTCACGCACTGCACGACGTCGGCGGTGCCACGGCACCGGGCGATGAGCGCGGGCTTCTTTGCAACCGTGGCGTTCCAGATGAGCCGGGCTTCGTCGTAGCCGCCGTCGCCCTCCCGGAGGAGGGGCCCGGAGAGGCGGGCTTTGAGCCCTTCCAGGATCTTCTCATCGACCGCCTTCGTCGTACCCTCCAAGGTGCGGATCTCCTTTCCCATCTTCGGTCGTCCCCTTCCGTGAAATCCGGAATTCGCAACCCGATGTTCCGTTCCCGCAAAGTACCTTTCGTACTTTGGAGCTTGTGGAGTCGGGAAGCGTGGCGAGGGAGAGGGTGGTTGATTCGGTCCCCCGATATTGGAAGAAGGGTACGCAGACAAACCCTATCTATTTCCACGGGGTTGCGATGGATGGTTTCGTGGGCGCGGCTGCTAGCGCCTCAGACCTCGCGTTTCCGGTTCCTATCGGACTCGAGTAAGCCGATGAGCACTACGAAGGGTCCAACTCCCCCCCGTGGATCTGGTTTCTGGTCCGAACGATCTTGCGATGGGGCACGAATCCCTTCAAGCCCGTCACCACAGGTATCAGTCCTCAGCTCACCGCTTTCTTCACGAGCGCGCTGATCCTTGTCTCTTCGGTGGCCGTCAACTCCTTCAGCGCGAAGGCGACCGGCCAAAGGCCGCCTTCGTCGAGGTTCGCCTCGTCGCTGAAGCCGAAGGTCGCGTACCTTGTCTTGAACTTCTGCGAGCTTTGGAAGAAGCAGACGACCTTGCCGTCCTTGGCATACGCAGGCATGCCGTACCAGAGTCTCGGCGTGAGGGCTGGCGCGCTGGCTTTGATGATAACATGGAGCCGCTTGCCCATGGCGCGATCCGGTTCCCGCATCTCGGCGATCTTCGCGAGCACGGCGCTTTCCCCGTCCGCCTTGTCCGCGCGCGGGCCGCGCCGCGCGGACGCCTTCAGCTCCTGGACGCGCTCCTTCATCGCGGCTCGTTCCTCGTCCGTGAATCCCGTGAACTTCTTGTCGATCGTGGTGGTGCTCTTGGCGGACTTTTGCGTGTCCTTCGTTGGGCTCATAGAAAACCTCCTGAACGAGTGATTGATGGTCGGTGAGGCAAAGTTTTCACCGAGTATTAAGGGTACCCATTACTTGTCCCAAGAAACTCGGTTGGGCTCGGGGCCGTCACGTCGACCTGTCCGCGGCTCCCGCCGTCCCAAACGGTCTCGATGAGCTCGAGCAGAGAGGGCCTGCTTTCCCAATCCTCGGTAGCGGAAGGGATATGCCGATATGGAGGAATAGAGGTCTCCGCATGGAGCCGCGAGGGAGCGAGCCGATTACACGCAAGGACAAGCTTAGAATCGCAATTTTCGTCTTCATCCTTGCCCTCTTCCCATATCCTTTCGGGCTGTTGCTCGCCCTCGGGATGCCGCTCGGATGGGTCTACGCTGTTGTCTACACCGGATGGGTCGCCTTTGCCGTGCTCCTCGGTTGGCTTGCCCTCCGTCGAAGGTCGAAGCTTGTGTCCAAGTGGCCTCACCGGCGCGTCATGTATGCACTGATGGGCGCGCTCTTCCTGTGGTACGCGCTCACCGCGACGGTTCTGAAAGTGAGCCCCGCGCTGAACTGGTTCGTCTTCATTCTGCTCGCAGTCTGGTCCCTGCTGGAAGCAGGGTTTGCTGCACCCGAAGAGAGGGCTAGGCGCATCCGATTGCGCGATGCCAAAATCAGGTGATCGCGGCAAGGCTAACTCGGGATCCGTCTCTCCCGCGCCCTCCGCGAAATTTCTGCCAGGCCGTTCGGGACAGCCGTTTGCGCCTACTTGGAGCGACGCGCGGCGTTCTCCTCCACGCGCGCTTTCACGATGCGTGTGACCAGGTCGGAGGGCAGAGGCCGGTCGGGCGTGAATCGAAGGGTCCCTTTCCCCGATTCGAACGGCTTCAACTCGGCAGAAAACTGGCGGCGCGCCTCGGTGCTCGCCACGAAGAAACTGCAATGGTCTTTGAACGCGGCATAATAGACGAGCATCCCGTTCTGCCGGAACGCGGGGATTCGGTAGCTGATGACTTCCTCGGCATTCGGAGCGGCGGCCTTGATGGTGTTACGAAGCTGCTGTAGTGCGGCCCGGAATGCGGGTCGAGCCCGCGCCACGTATTCGTCGACCGTCTTCGGGGCGGGGGCGCGCGCCGATTCCACGACGTCCGGACCGCTGCGCGGCGCTTTAAGGCTACCGCTCCAATTCCAACGCAGTACTCTCACCGGCGGCGTGTGCCCTTGACGCTCGAGCATGCCGAGCCGAGATCGGAAGAGCCACCGCCGAGCGGGGAACCAGGAAGGCTGGCGGATCCGTAACGAGGATGCGGGCGCGAAGCGCGCGGGAGATGACGTTCGTGTGGGGAAACAGCCGTCGATACCGATCGGGCGATCGCCTCGAATTGTATCCGGACTGGGACTACTTCCACGTCCTAATTCAATATTGAAGAGCCCGGGCTGAGCGCCCTACTTTGTCGGTTCATCTTGGAACGCCTCATGGATTCGGTTCGCCCCGGGCCGGATGGCGACAACCTTCATCCGCGAGGGGACGTTGGCCGTCCTCAGGTATGGCACGAAACCTGTACTTCCTCGGCACCGCCGGCTCGGGGAAGTCCACGATGGTCTACGCCTTCCAGCTGTGGATGAACTCGCAAGGGCTCGACTGCATCACGGCGAATCTCGACCCGGGCGCCGAGTCGCTCGAGTACGCGCCGGAGCTCGACGTGCGCGACTACGTCCGGACGGAGGAGGTCATGCAGGAGCAAGGGCTCGGTCCGAATGGAGCGCAGGTCGCCGCGGCGGACATGATCGCGATGAACGCGAGGGAGCTCGCCGAGGTCCTCGAGACGTTCGAGACGAACTACGTGTTGATCGACACCCCGGGCCAGATCGAACTGTTCACATTCCGTGCATCCGGCCCCGTGCTGATCGATGCGCTCGGCCGGGAGGACTCGGTCCTCGTGTACCTTAACGATCCGGCGCTCGTGAAGACCGCCTCCGGATTCATCTCGTCGGTCCTACTGAGCGCGACCGTACAATTCCGCCATGGGCTTCCGTTCATCAACGTCCTGAGCAAGTCGGACCTGCTCTCGGAAGAGGAGCTCGAACGCATCGTCAAGTGGTCCGTCGACCCGTTCGCCCTCTACGAGGCGCTCTTCGTGGACCAAGCGACGCCGAAGACCCTCCTGGACGTCGAGTTCCTGAAGTCCATGGAATCGATCGGCGTGTACCGGAGGGTCCATCCCGTGTCCTCGGAGCTCACGTTTGGCTTCGAGGAGATCTACACCGTGGTTCAGCAGGTGTTCGAGGGCGGCGAGGACCTCTCGAAAGGCTGATCGGCGGTCGTCCGTCAGAGAAGACCGTCGAACAGCGCGAGGATTTCCGGGTGCCGGGCCCGGATGGCTTCGAGGACCGACTGGGTGGTGATCCGCTCGAGGCCGACCGACGCGATCGTGCGGATGACCTTGTTGATCGTGTCGTCATCGATGCGGATGAGGCGTTCCTTGATGAGGTAGTGCCGGGCGAGTTCCTCTTCCATGCGCGCGCGCCATCGCTCTTCGTATGCCCGAAGGGCCGCCTCGGAGGCGTCCTTCGCCTCGACCGCGTCCGCGGCGACCTCGCCGGCGAACTTCCCCGAGAGGCATCCGTTCAGGATTCCGCCGCCCGTGAGCGGGTCGATCAGGCGGGCCGCGTCTCCCGCGAGCATGACGCCGCCCGCGACCGTGCGCTCGAGCGGCAGCGAGACGCTCACGGCCCCGGCGACCTCCTCCACGACCTCGCCTTTCGCGAGCGCGGGCGTCCGCGAGATGAGCGCGTCCAGATAGCGTTTCGCCTCGGCGCGGTCGTGGATCTTCGAGAGGTTCACGCCGATCCCAACGTTCGCGACGTCGTGCGCCTTCCAGAACACCCACGCGTATCCGCCCGGGGCGCAGCTTCCCAGGTAGACGTCGTTCAGGCGCGGATCGCCGCCGATCCCGACCATCGTGTACTGCAGGCACGCGTCGATGTCACGCGTCCGGAGGTGGGTCTGGAGATCCGCCCACCGGCCGACCTGGCTCTCGAAGCCGTCCGCGCCGATCACGACCCGAGCCCGTACGTCGAAGGACTCGCCCATGTGCTCGCACCGCGCGCCGACCACGCGGCCGTCGTCCCGCAAGAGGGCGACCGCGCTCGTCTTGATCATGATGTCCGCGCCGGCCTTCGCGGCGTCTTTCGCGAGGTGGCGATCGAACAGGTCCCTCTCCAGGACGTACCCGCACTCGTTCCCCGCCCGCGTCTCGTCGAGGACGAGCGTCGTGCCATCCGGCGCGATGACCCTCGCGCCGTCGACCTCGTGGCAGATGAACGCGCTCGACGGGTCGAGCCCGATCTCCTCGAGCCATCGCTTCGCGACGCCCTCGCCGCACCGGACCGGGGTGCCGATCTCGGACCGCTTCTCGATCAGGAGGACGTCCGCGCCGCCGAGCGCCGCATACTTCGCGGCCGTGCTCCCGGTCGGGCCCGCGCCGACCACGAGGACGTCCACTTCCCGGTCCATTCCGACCGGGCGCATCAGGCGTGGCGCTCATGAGGCTTTGCTCGCCGTCTCGGCGACGGTGGCGGCCTCGTCGATATTCGAATCCCGGTCGGTTCGAACACCTATTTATCGGCGCGAATACGTATTCGAGGCCATGGAGATGGAAACCCGCAAGGTCCAGAAGCTCGGCTACTCGAGCCTCGGCGTTTCGCTGCCGAAGAATTGGGCGCAGTCGAACGGGATCCGACCCGGCTCCCTCGTGAGCCTCACGATCGAAGACGACGGCTCCTTGCGGATTCGCCTCGGCCCGTACGAGGAGTTCCCCGTCCCGGCGGAGGCGTCGATCGACGCGGACGCTTGGGCGTCGTCGGAAGGCATGACGCGCATGATCACCGGCAACTACATCGTCGGCTGCAACTCGATCCGCGTGAAGAGCCGCGAGGAGCTCTCGGCCGGCCAGTTGCAGGAGATCCACGAGGCTGTCCGCGGACTCACGGGCCTCACGATCGTGAACCAGGGCCCGAAGTTCGTGGCGATCGAGAATTTCGTCGAGCCGACGCGGTTCCCGATCGACGGCCTGCTCCGACGTCTGCACTACCTCACCTCCCGCATGGAGAGGAACGTGCTGGGCGCGCTGGCCGGCGACGCGGGCGCGACGCTCGGGGAGATCGCGCGGATGGAGATGGAGGTCGACCGGCTGTACTGGCTCGTCGTCCGGCAGCTCCTGCTCGCTGCGCAGAACCGGACGATCGCGGCGAAGGTCGGGGTCACCGAGCCGCGGCACCTCCTCGGCGACCGTGTCGTTGCGGTCAGCCTCGAGAACGTCGCGGACTTCTGGGAGGAGCTCGCCGCGGACGCCGCCCGACGGTTCCCCGCGGACCGGAAGCCGCCTCGGGCCCTCGTGCGGGCGCTCGCGCCGATCAAGCAGAAGCTCGAGCGGCTCGTCGAGGCGACGATGACCTCCTTCTTCGCGATGGACCTGAAGCAGGCAAACGAGGCGCTCGACTTGCAGGCGTCGATCGGAGCGGACGTCAAGGGGTCTCCGGGATCCGAGCCGGCCTCACGCAATCGGGAGCCGAGCCTCACGGAACCCGGATGGGTGTTGCGGCCCCTCGCACACGTCGCGAAGTACTATGGGACGATCGCGCAGATCACGGTCAACCGGTGCCTCGAATCGCCGGCGCGGCCTCGGTCGGCGACGACGGAGTCGCCGCCGTGAGGGGTCTCACCCTCGCCCGATGCGCGCGAGATAGTCGCGGCGGAGATCCGCCATCGTCCGCGTCTTTCCCGGACCGGCTTGCGGCAGCTCCGCCACGAGGACGACGTCCTCCACATGGCCCAGGAGCGGATTGAGGTTCTCCTTGATCGCCCTCTGGAATTCCCCCCGCAGCTTCTCGCGAAGCTCGGCGGACTCGACACGCTTGGGGTCCCGCGGGACTGCGTAGATGACGAGCCGGTGCTGGCCCGTTCCGTCCGTGTCCACCGCGATCGGCTTCGAATCGTACACGAGATCGTTCCCGATGACGCTCCGGATCTCCTCCGCGCTCGTCTTGACGCCGTGGATGTTGATCATGTCGTCGATCCGGCCGCGGTGGCGGTAGTATCCGGCGGCGAGCCGCTCGATCCGGTCCCCGTGACGTCGGAGCCGTTCCCCGTGCGGGCCGAGGGGCAGCCCGGCGTAGTACTCGCGGTCGTGGTCGTAGTTCAGCAGTTCGTTCGATAGCCCGATCGACGGAGGGACGAGGAAGACCTCGCCTCGGTCGGCGGGGCGGCCCTCGTCCAAGACGACGAAGTCGAGGCCCATGGCGGGCGTCGTGAACGTCGCGGGGGCGCACGGCTGCACGACGGTGCCGGTGATGTATCCGCCTCCGATCTCCGTGCCGCCGCAGTACTCGACGACGGGCGCGTACCCGGCGAGGAACATCAGGTACAGCATCTCCTCGGGGGTCGAAGGCTCCGCGGTCGAGCTGAACACCCGGATCCGGCTCCAGTCGAGGCCTTCCATCGTCCTCCCGGCCTTCCACGCCCGAACGAGCTTCGGGACGACGCCGAGCATCGTGACGCCGGCCTGGGAGACGAACTCGCCGAAGGCACGCCGCCCCGCCCCGCCGACGTACAGCGCCATCGTCGCGCCGTTCATCAGGCTGGCGTACGTCAGCCAGGGCCCCATCATCCAGCCGAAGCTCGTCGGCCACGCGAGCACGTCGGACGGCCGCACGTCCTGGTGGAGATAGGCGTCCGCCGCGCACTTGATGGGCGTCGTGTGGGTCCAGGGGATCGCCTTCGGGTCTTTCGTCGTCCCGGAGGAGAAGAGGATGTTCGTGTAGTCGGACGGGCGGCAACGGACCGCGCGATACGCATCCTTGTCTCCGAGGAACTCCTCCCACCGCGCGTCTCGGTCCCGTTCGATCGCGGGCGGGACCTCGGGGTCCGCCGGGACGACCACGGCGCGCGGGCCCCTCGCCGCGACGACCTTCTCGTAGATCCCATGTGCTTTCCCATCCCGGACGGTCGAGTCCATCGTGAAGACCGCTTTGGCCCCCGCGATCCGCACCCGCTTGTCAAAGTCGGGCGGCGCGGTGGCATCGGCGATTCCGACGACGCATCGACCGGAAAGCACGACGCCCAAATAGATGGCGACCGATTCCGGCGTCATCGGCATATAGATCGCGATCCGAGCCCGGGGCGGGAGCTCCATCCCTTCGATGCCGTTCGCCACGCGGGCCGCGAGCCGCTGCAATTCCCCGTACGTCGTCCGCCGGGCCGCCTCGTGGACCTCGGATGCGGCGACGATGGCGACCTTGGCGGGGTCGGCGGAGAAGCAACTCTCCGCGATGTTGATCTCCGCTCCCGGAAGCCACTCCGGATGCGTCGCCGCGGAATGCGGGTCGAGGGCGAGGCGGGGCGGCTTGCGAAACCGAATCCCGAGCTTCGCGACCATCGTCGACCAGAATTCTTCACGGTGCTCGACGGACCAGCGGTGAAGGTCTTCGAACGTGCGGACGCGGCGCTCGGCCATGAGCTTCCCGAGGTTCGACTCTCGGACCATGTCCGGCGACGGAGCCCACGCGAGCGCGGGACCCGCCTTCGAGTCCCGATCCGCGTACGCGAGATCATACACGAGTTTGTGGGCCTCGAAGTTCCACCGCGACTTTGGATCCTCCAAGAGGACTGCACGAAGCTCGGACCACGTCTGAAGCTGTTCTTCGCCATCCGGATGGCGGCTTGCGCGGGCGTTCAGAATCTTCGCGAGCTTCCGGGCGGTCGCAGGAGGCAACCCACTTGCTTCAAGCTGCGAAGGCGTCACGGTCGGCCGCACGTCTCAGAAACCGCAGGAGCGCTCTTAAGCCTGAGGAGCGCAGCGCTCCGGATGCGAGCGAGCGCCTCGCTCACTTCGCGAAACCCGGACCGGGCTTCTCGTTCGCCATCGCGCGCTTCGCGTATTCGATGGCCCGGTCCACCGCTTCCCGCGGCGTCGCGACCGGCACGAAGAGTTTCGGATCGATGCCGGCCCTCTCCATCGGCCAGCTGTGAAGAGCGAAGACCGTCTTCCCAAGGTCGAACGCGTGAGCCATCTCGCTGAGGGTGCCGTACGACCCGTTCACGGCGATCAACGCGTCCGCCGTCCGAACGATCACGAGGTTGCGCGCGGTGCTCATCGCCGTCGCGACGGGGAGATCGATGAACGGATTCGCGTCCGCCTTGTTCCCCGTCGGCAGGACTCCGAGGGTCGTCCCCCCGCCCCGCTTCGCTCCCTTCGCAGACGCCTCCATGACTCCGTTCAGGCCCCCGCAAATCAGGACCGCGTCGGCGCGTGCGATGAGGAATCCGATCTCCTCCGCGAGGGCGATTCCCTCCGGGGAGGCGGTGCTGCCACCGCCGATGACGCCGATGATCAGTTTTCTTGACATGGAGGAATTCCTCTTCACGCACGCCCTCGCCTTAAGCCTTTTCCGCGGGGTTCTCAAGGACGAGAACGACTCGTCGTCAGGAGGTCCGCGAGCCCGTCGAGGGACCGGACGGACGGGCACGGCGCGGGCGGCTCTCCCTCCCGGCAGACGAGGACCGCATGCAGCCCCGCGCGACGCGCTCCGAGGTAGTCCGCCTCGAAGCTGTCGCCCACGTGGACGCACCGCTCCTCCGAGGCGTTCGCCTGCGCCACGGCCCGCCGGAAGATCCGGACATCGGGTTTCTCCGCGCCGACATCGAACGAATAGGTGATCGTGTCGAAGTACTCCGCGAGGCCGAGCTTCTGCAGGATCGCGGGCAGGCTGTGCGATGCGTTCGAGATCACGCCGAGGCGGTAGCCCGCGTCTCGGAGGGTCCGAAGGATCGCCGGGGCTTCGGGATACGGCCTCCAGGCGACGCCCTTGTCGTACTCCGCACGGATGTCGTCGAGCATCGTGTCGTCCGAGTCGAGGCCGAGATGCTCGACCACGCGGGCGTTCACCTCTCGGAAGAACGTGCCCTCCTTCCCCGAGGGGAACGGGCGGATCAGCGTCACGATCGTCTCCGGCGTCCGGAGGAGGCGGGCGATCCGCTCGCGGTCCATGAGGTGGCCGCGGGCCGCGAGCACGCGATGGAAGATGTCCGTCGCCGAAGGATCGGAGGTGACGAGCGTGCCGCCGACATCGAGGAAGACGTGGGTCACGTCCCGAAGGGCTCCGTCTCGGCCGCCGGCACCCGGCCTCGGTTCCATCGTGGCACCGTCCATCGATTTCGTCGGGTAAAGCCTTGCCGTCGCGCTTATGCGGAGCCCCGGCATCCGGACGGCGGCGAAACCATGGATCCGGATCCTACACGTGCGTACTTCGCCGGCACCGACCGCGACCGAGCCGCCTTCGAGGCGGGGATCAAGCTCGGATCGATCGTCCACCAGTACGTCGGTACGCCGCTGACCTCGGCAAACGTCGAGTCGCTCGAACGAGCGATCGAGGCGGCCACGCGGGTCCAGCCTCTCGTCGATCGGGTGCGCGTGCGGATCGACCGGGAACGTCTGAAGGTCCGTGGGCCATATCGGTATGGCGTGCTCACGGAGGACCTTCTCGACGTCGAGGTCGCGGTGCGCGCGGGCGGGGCGACGGCCGTCGGCGCGCTCCGGTATGTGCCGGAACTCGACTACCCGCTCATGTATTTGAAGGACATCGGCGGGCCGGAGAAGTCCTAATAAGCAACCCTTCGTCTGCGCCGAACGGATGGCCGAGGGTCGGGAAGTCGCGGTCAAGTTCCGTCGGGACTTGGGCTTGCTCGAGATCACGATGATCGGGCTCGGCCCGACGATCGGGACCACGATCTTCCTGCTCGTGGGGCCCGGATACGCGATCACGGGTCCGTCCCTCGTCCTCGCGTTCGGACTGAACTTCGTCGTGACGATGTTCACCGCCATGGCGTACATGGAGCTCGGGTCCGCGTTCCCGGAGACGGGTGGCGGGTATCTCTGGATCCGCCGCTCGATGCGCGACCCGTGGGGCTTCCTCGGCGGCTGGATGTCGTGGTTCGGCCATTGCATCGTGGCGTCGTTCTACATCTACGGGTTCGGTTTGGGAATCGTCGTCGCGATCCAGGCGCTCCTTGGGGTTCCGAACGTCGTTCTCCTGGGCCTCGACGAGCCCGCGCTGATCCGGGTGTTCGCCGTGCTCGCGGCGTTGATTTTCATCGTGATGAACTACCGCGGGGCGAAGCTCACGGGACGCTCCGAGACCGCGGTGACGTTCGTCTTGATCGGGATCGTGATCATCTTCATCGTCTTCGGCCTGGCGCACGTATTCTCTGCGGGGCCGCTCCCCACGCAGAATTTCGAACCGTTCTTCCGAGGCAACTCGCCGTTCGTTCAGTTCGTCTCGCTCGTCGGGGCGATGGGGTTCACGTTCATCGTGTTCGAGGGGTACGAGATCATCGCGCAGACGGGCGAGGAGGCGCGGAATCCGGAGAAGAACATCCCTCGGGCGCACTTCCTTGTCATCGGAATCTCGACGGCGATTTTCGTCTCCGTCGCGGTCACGGCGATTGCGGCCGGCGGCGCCTGCTACCCGACGGTCGGAGGGGGCTGCCAGCTCCTGCGGGTGAGCGACGGACTCGTCCTGGGGAACAACAACGCGATCGCGGACATCGCCGCCCGCGTCATGCCGTACGGCCTGCAGATCATCATCTTCGGCGTCGCCTTGGGAGCCCTGGCGGCGCTGAACTCCATGATCTTCTCATCGAGCCGGGTCGCGTTCGCGATGGGCCGGGACGGAGGCCTCCCGAAGATCCTGGGCAAGCTGCACCCGAAGAAGCGCACGCCGCACGTGTCGATCACCGTGAGCGCGCTCATCATCGTCCTCATGACGTTGACCTTGGACATCAACACGGTCGCGGCGAGCGCGGACATCATGTTCCTCCTCCTCTTCCTGATGGTCAACTGGGCCGCGATCGCCCTCCGGAAGACGATGCCGGACGTGAAGCGGTACTACAAGATGCCGCTCTTCCCCTACATCCCGATCGCCGGAATCGCGACGAAATTCGTCATCGCCCTGAGCCTCTGGGCGATCGAACCTCTCGCCTGGGTCATCGCCCTTGGCTGGATCGGGATCGGGCTGACGGTGCACTACCTTCACGAAAAGAAGGAAATCGTCATCGGCGTTACGAAAGTCGTGGAGTCGATCCTCCCGATCCATCGTCCGAGATACCGGATCCTGCTGCCGATCGACGACTTCGACCGCGTGGAGCTCGTCGAATTCGGCGCGCTCGTTGCGCAGGTCGAGGACGCGGAGCTCACCCTGCTCCATGTGATCGAGGTGCCGCCCGCCCTCCCGATCGACGCGATCGATCGCTTCTACGTGAGCGAAGTGCGGTGGAACCTCGGCAAGCTGCGGCGTCGCGCAGAGGAGCTCGGCGCGAACGCGACGGCGCGGGTCGAGGTGAGCCACAAGGTGTTCGACGCGATCGTGGAGAACATCCGCGAGGACGAGACGGACCTGCTCCTGCTCGGCTGGCGCGGCGGCTGGCGGAAGGGCCGGATCCTCGGGTCGAACGTCGACCGGTTCGTGCAGGAGGCGCCGTGCGACGTCATCGTGTTCAAGAGCGCGAACCTCAAGGAGAAGATCGACCGGATCTTGGTGATGAACGCGCCGGAGTGGCACGTCTCGTACGCGACAGGATACGCGATTTTGCTGGCGAAGAAGCACCGCGCGAAGATCACGATCCTGAGCGCCGTGCAGACGGACAGGGAACTCGAGAAGGAGCGCGGCTATAGCGCCCGCCTCGCGGAGATGTGCCGCACCCACGCCGTCCCGTTCGAGGAGAAGTTCGTGAAGGTCCGGAACATCGTCGACGTGGTGATCGAAGAGGCGAAGAGCTACGACCTGATTGCCCTCGGCGCCTCGTCGGAATGGCGGCTCACGCAGTTCGCCTTCGGCCCGATGCAGGACCAGATCGCCCGCCGCACGGAGACGCCGACGCTCATGGTGCGCAAGGTCCGTCGGAAGGAGGAGTCCGTCCCGACTGGAAACCCTATGGCGGTACCGGCGGGTCCCTCGCCCCGGCCGACGTAGGCGCGGCTACCCCTGCGGCGAGCCGCATCGGATGCAGAAGCGGTCCGCGGCGGGGGTGGCGGAGCCGCATCGGACGCACGCGCGCCACGGGCTGGTCCGGTCGCCGCGGCCGAACCTCGGTTTCGAAAGATATGATGAGTGTTTTATAGCGCGGTGGCCCTTTCCGGTCCGCCGCGTGGATGGCATGGGCGAGGCGCTCAAAATCGGGATTACGGGCCTCCCCGGCGCCGGCAAGACGTACTGCCTTCTCAAGGTCATCGAGATGCTCGAGGCGGACGGCCTCAAGGTCGGCGGCATGATCACCGAGCCAATTGTGAAGCGGAACCGCCGCGAGGGCTTCTACGTGATGGATTGGGCGACGAAGGAGAAGCGGGTGTTCGCGTCCCGCGAGATCCAGTCGAAGACGATGGTCGGCCGCTTCAGCATCGACATCAGCGCGCTCGAAGAGGTCGGCGTCAACGCGCTCCGCTCCGCGACCGCGAACGCGGACGTCATCGTGATCGACGAGGTCGGCAAGATGGAGGTCGAGTCGCCGAACTTCGTGCAGTCCGTCAAGGACGCCCTCGACGCGGACAAGCCGCTCCTGCTCACGCTCCACAAGAAGTCGCGCAATCCGCTCCTCCAGGACATCCGGCGTCGGGACGACGTGCGGATCCTCGAGGTCACGATGGTGAACCGGAACCTCTTGCCCTACAAGATCGTGAAGCTGATGAAGGGCGAAGTCCTCTGATCGCGGAAGGAAATTCGCCCCTCCGCCGCATCGCGAGCCCCGCGGATTTGCCGTTCCCGGTTCGTGAGGTGACGGAAGGCGCGTCGAAGCTCCTCGTGCCGGACGTGCCGCGGGGGCGAGGTCCCGGGAAGGCGGGGCCTTGGCCCTTCTACAACCCCACGATGGCGGTGAACCGCGACGTGAGCGCGATCGTCCTCGCTCACTGGGTTCGTCCCGTCCGATCCGCGCTCGACGGGCTCGCGGCGACCGGCGCTTGGGGAATCCGGATGGCCCTCGAGGCGCGCTTAACCGGGCTCACGCTCAACGAGCGGTCTCCGATGGCGGCGACCCTCGTGCGCGAGAACCTCCAGCGAAACGAATTGGACGCCCCCGTCGTCGTGGGCGATCTCGCCACGCATCTCGCGACGGCATCGTACGACTTCGTCGACATCGATCCGTTCGGGACTCCCGTGCCGTTCCTCGCGCCCGCGTTCCGATCCGATCGGCCGTTCCACGGCCTCGGCATCACGGCGACCGACACCGCGGTCCTCTCCGGGACCTATCCGGGCGCGTGTGAGCGGCGATACGATGCGCGACCGCTCCGGTGCCCCCAGGGCGCAGAGCTAGGACTCCGAATCCTCCTGGGATATTGTGGTCGGCTCGCGGCGGGACGGGCGGCGACGATCCGTCCGCTCGTGTCGTTCGCGGCGGAGCACTTCCTCCGGACGTTCCTCCTCGTGGAGAGGGGCCGGCGCCCTCCCCCGCCCGCGCGCGTCGCACGACGGCGTCCGGGCGAGTTCGTCGCCGTGGCGGGGGAGGCCAGGGACGCGATCGGACCGCTCTGGACGGGTCCGCTGTGCGATCCGGCATTCGTCCGGCGCCTCGTCCCGTCCTCGTGGTCGCTCCCTTCGACGGCGCGGCTCCTGGCGACCCTCCAGGGCGAGGCGGACTTGCCTCCGTACTTTGTGACGACGGACGAACTCGCGGCGGAGGCGCGCGGTTCCCCTCCGGGCCTCGCGCGGTTCCTCGACGGCCTTCGATCCGCCGGGTACCGGGCCGCTCGGACCCACTTCCATCCCCGCGGCGTGCGGACGGACGCACCGTACGACGAGGTCGTGCGGATTTTCCGCGCCTGCATGCCTACCGGATCCAGGGATGGTTCAGCGCCTGCCAGCTGAATCCGAACGCCGCCTCGTTCTCCGTGGCGTAGTGGTACAGCGTGACGACCAAGATGCCGTCCACGACGGACCACAAGGCGCTCAGCGCGAGCCAGTAGAGGACCGCGGCGACCGTCCAGCCGACGTTGCCCGGATCGCCGACGATGGACCAGACGAGCGGCACCAGCCCGAAGGAGAAGAGGAGGAGGAACACGACGCCGGTCCCGAGGACTCCTTTCTGGCGGCCGCTCCAGCGTTCCTTGAGGAGTGCGCGGCTCCGGTGGAACGCCTTCAGCGGTCCGATCCCCTCGAGGACCATCGTCGGCAAGACGAACAGCGTGGCGATCGGCCATCCGGACCCGAGGAGCCGCGACACGAGGCGGCCGCCCGCCTCGGAGCGGATCGAGGTGATTCGCAGGAGCACGCCCACGGTCGCGGCGAAGAACGACCACATCACGATCTGGGAGAAGCTCGCGTTCGCCGCGTAGATTCCGTCCATCACAGTGGGGCGCTCCCCTTGCAACCGGACGTACGCCGCGCCGATGATGGCCGCCATGAAGTACACCGACAGGAAGTACGTCACGAGGTACGCGACGAAGATCTCTTGGTAGAGGAAGCCGCTCGACGGCGATGCGGGCGGCAATCCGAGGGCGAGGAGACTGAGCACGACGATGAGCCAGACGAATCCCGTGAAGACGAGCGCGAAGAATGGGAGGGCCATGAGCCGCGGATTCGTCGCGAGGACCCGCAGGCTCGTCCCCGTGAGGTGGGCACCGTGGGCGAGCTGCGCGAGGAGCCCGCTCCTCGGAACGGAACCGTGACGAGTCTTCCGACCCCACTCCGTTGAGTGCATCCGCTCGCCGGAGCGTGCGGGCCCCGGATAAGCGTTTGTCAACGCGCCGGTTCGTCCTACCGAGGGTCTTCGAGGTGCCGCTGCTTCCCCTCGTACGGCGCCGAGGCGAGGCGGACGATCTCGGCGGCCTTGACTTCGCCGATCTTCGGCACGCGCTTCAACTCCTCCTCCGACGCGTTGAACACCGCGCGGACGGAGCCGAACCGCTCGAGGAGGTTCCGCGCGAGCGTCTCCCCCACGCTCGGAAGCCCTTCGATGAGGAACCGCTGCCGCTGCTCGATCGTCATCGCTTTCGGCTTATGCCGCAACCCGTACTCGGCGGCGCCTTTATCCTGTCGTTTCCAGAGGACGCTGAGGAGGAGCGCCGTTTGCTCCTTGTCCGCCGTCGTGAGGACGGGCACGCGCTCGGCGACTTCGAGGGCGAGGAGCGCTCCGAGGATCGACTGCGGATGCTTGAACGTCGAGATCTCCGCGAGGTCCCCCTCGAGGATCAGCAACGGCTGTGGGTACGCTTCGCGCAGTCGCTGCACTTGCTCGAAGAGGCGCTTCCGCACCAGGGAGTTGAAGAAATCGGAGAGGGCCTTTCGCTCGATCCCGATCGGACCGAGGACATAGTCGCCCGGCGCGATCTTGCGGACCTCGATGGTAACGCCGAGCTCCCGCAACCGCTCCGAGATATCCTCCGGCTCGTTCGAGTCGACGACGAGCGGGATGCGCACGGCCCGCCGAACCGGCGGCGCGACGTAAACGTTCCGGTGGGGCGGTCTCGGCGGTGTTAACTGAACGAAGCCTCCGATGTACCACGCGGACAACTACGACGGAACGCCGGCCCCAGAGGGCGGCGACCTCCCCGGCGGCAACATCCAGTTGCACGTCTTCGGGTAGAGTCCGAAACCGCGTGACCTCGCGAGAAGCGAGGCCACGCACCTCTTCTTTCTTTCCTCCTCCGTCTACTGAGCTCGAGGATTGCGAGCGTTGACCACCCGGCAGTGAGCCTCGATTGTCCTCTCGAGCGGCTCCGTGCTTCAACGCGATTGCGCGGGAAATCTTACGTACACGGATCACGTGGTTGGTTCCACGGGATTCTCCGCGACACGAGCGGATCCTCCTTCAATAGCGGTCTGGAATCGGGCCTTCCCAGGGTTCTTCCGGGTGGTCGTAGAGACAGAAGAAGATCCCATCGGGGTCTTGAATGTAGGCGATGCGATGCCCCTTTCGCCCGATCCACACGTCTTGTTTCATGCGGTCCTGGAACTTCGGAGTCTCTTTCAGTTTCGCGATCCCCTTCCGGTTGACCCAGCGCTTTCTCGTCGCGGGCCGGATCCCCAGGCCCTTGAGTCGCTCGAGCGTATCGGGAACGCTCTTCACCCGGACCTCAAAGTGGGCCAGGGCTTCGCCGGCGAGGTACGGGGCCCAGAACGGACTGTTCTCGGAGTACCAGTTGAGCTCCAACCGCTGCCCAGAGCGCCGGTCTCGGAACAGGACGGTCTCGCCTTCATCGTAGGCGCCTCGGGCGATCTCCTCGAGGTCGAACACTTTGGTGTAGAACGCGATCGACTTATCGAGGTTCGTGACTCGAATCCCGACATTGCCGATCCAGAGATCGGATATGAACCGTAATCAGCGCATGGCCATAAGAAGCCATCTGAAGCGCCAACGCCCGCTCTCCGTCTCGTCATCCCTCCGCCACGGCATCCGCAGAAATCGAGCCGGGCTTGCCGCAATCGCGATTATCGGATCGAGAAACGAGATCGGATCGGCTCCGTAGGTGATTGCGCGGGAAAATCACGGGTACCGATCACATGCGTCCTGTTTGACGGCTAAGCCGCCAACGCACCACCGACGGGTGCAAATGTGGCTATGGCGGTTAGTGGCGGCGGGCTGAACACGTCGCCCTTGCGAGCTTCGTGCGTACACCCCCGCTCTATCAACGTCGTCGACTACGACGGCCATAAGATGCCTCGTCTTGAGGGCGGTTTCCGGCTTAGATGCTTTCAGCCGTTATCCGCGTAGCGCGTGGCTGCTGGGCAATGCCTTGCCAGACAACCCATACACTAGAGGCGCCGATCCCCCGTTCCTCTCGTACTTAAGGGACCTTCCCCTCAGGCATCAAAGCGCTTCCACCAAAAAGCAACAAACCTGTCTCACGACGGTCTGAACCCAGCTCACGATCCCTTTTAATGGGCGAACAACCCCACCCTTGGCAGCTCATGCACCACCAGGATAGGAAGAGCCGACGTCGAAGTAGCAAGCCTCCGGGTCGATAGGAACTCTAGCCGGAGACGACTCAGTTATCCCCGGGGTAACTTTTCTGACATCCATGGCCCCCATAAATGAGGCTCATGGGTTCGCTAGGCCCGAGTTTCCTCTCGTGGACTCTCGTTGGGCAAGTCCACGTCAGGCTAGCTTTTCCCCTTACAGTTCACGGTGGATTTCTGACCCACCTAAGCTAACCTTTGGGCGCCCTTGTTATCTTTTTGAGGGCGTGGCGCCCCACCCAAACTGCCCACCTACCGTTGTTCACCTTGCGGTGTTAGCCGTACGAGTCCAAAAGGGCGGTGTTTCATCGTCCCCTCGGAAGCGACCTATCGGCCGCCCCTGGTAACGGGTCCCGCCTACTCTACACATTCAAACTCATACGGCAGCGGCAGACTGCAGTAAAGCTCCACGGGGTCTTCGCTTTCAGGTGGAAGGTACTGGACTGTGCGCCAGTACGTCAGTTTCACCGGCCTCCACGCGGGGACAGTAGAGCTCTCGTTGGGCCTTCATGCAAGTCGCCAATTAAGCGACAAGGTATTACGCTCACACTGTTGCTTGCGTGACCTGATTCACGAGGGATTCAGGCGGGCCACGATTTCTCGTGACCTCCTCACGTCGCCGTGAGGGTCGGACTTTATCTTCACCGCATGCTGGCGGCGATCGGCGTAAAGTCTCTGAGGGTTCCGACCTCTTTCGAGATCGGCCTTCCCTGCGGATTGTCCGCACCTCGAGATTGTTACCGCGATGGGTACTCGAGGATGCTCGGGGTTTCCCGCATATGGCCGATTTTTATTAAGGCTCGCGTATGGAACCTTAAGCAATCTGTTACTTCATGACCTTCCGAACGGAAGGCGGGCCGCGATTTCTCGCGACCTCCTCACGTCGCCATGAGGATCGGACTGTATCATCGTCACTCGCGTGACGTTCGGCGTGCAGTCTCTGAGGGTTCCGATCCGTTGCGGGATCGGCCTTCCCTGCGGATTGTCCGCACCTTGCGATTGTTACCGCGATTGCGGTACGCAAGGATTCTCGGAGGTTCCCGCAAATAGCCGAATTTAGCGACCCCCTTGGTCGAGGGTCATAGTTACCCCCGCCGTTTACTGGTCCTTCGTCCCGTTGAAACGAGCTTTCAGATACCAGCACTGGGCAGGCTTCAGCGGCCGTACACAACCTTTCGATCTGGCGGCCACCTATGTTTTGGTTAAACAGTCGGGGCTCCCTTGTCACTGCGACCAGCCGCTCGCGCGGCTGGCACCCCTTATACCGAAGGTAGGGGGCTAATTTGCCGAATTCCCTCGCGTGGATTTTTGCCGACACGCCTTGGGCTTCTCACCCAGGGGCACCTGTGTCAGTTCTTGGTACGGTCGCACGGATTGACCCCAACGTCCTTTTCACGGGCACCGCGGATGAGCGGAAGAGCTTGCGCTCCTACTCCCGCATTCGTCCCCTTCTCGCCATTACGGCACTCCGGGGACTTCAACGGTTGAATCCTCAGGCAAGAGGACTCCGCCTACCGCGATGCGTCCGACGTTGGGCAGGGATCCGCACGGTGCAGGAATATTAACCTGCTTCCCTTTCGCGTTCTTCGGTTAGGAGAACACTTAGGACCGACTAACCCTCGGCTGACGAGCATTGCCGAGGAACCCTGGCCCCTTCGGCGGTGCGGATTCTCACCGCACTTTGCTGCTACTCCTCCCAGGATACTCATTCGAACGCGGTCCACCGGACCTCACGGCCCGACTTCGACCCGCGCACGACGCCCCCCTACAAGATCACCTTTCGGTGCTCTGCAGTATCGGTGACCGACTTAAGCCCCGTCCCTTTTCGGGGCCCATGATCTCGGCTGGTGAGCTGTTACGCTATCTTTGAATGATGGCTGCTTCTAAGCCCACATCCCAGCTGTCTGAGACCACGAACTCCCTTTGGTATTCGCACTGAGTCGGCACTTAGGGACCTTAACTGCAGGTTGGGCGGTTTCCCTTACGGATGCCAAGATTACCCCAGGCACCCGACTCCCGGCATCTACGGTGACCACGGATTTGGAGTTTGACAGGGCACCGACGGATTTCTCCGCCTAAGCGCCCAATCAGTAGCTCTACCCCATGGCCGACCTCCGCCGAGGTCCAGCTGCGACTGATTTCGGGGGGAACCAGCCATTCCCGGCCTAGATTGGCCTTTCACCCCTATGCCCAGATCATCCGAGTGATTTGCACATCAACACCGGTTCAGCCCTCCACCCGCCTTTCGGCGGGCTTCAGCTTATCCAGGCATAGATCGACCGGCTTCGGGCATCGCACCCACGACTCCTCGCGAGCCCACGACGCGCCTCGCGCCTTGCGGCGTTGCGCGCATGTCGCTTTCGCTTCGGCTTCCCTCGTGTAGAGGTTAACCTCGCCGTGGGTCAGAACTCCCTGGCCCGTTATTCACAACGGATAACACGACGCCGCTCCACCCTTTCGGGCTTCGTCGCTTTCGCGCCGTGTACGTCTGTTACTGTCTGGTTTCAGGCTCTTTTTACCTCCCGTCAAGGGCACTTTTCAGCTTTCACTCACGCTACTAGTGCGCTATCGGTCTCGGGTCGTGTTTAGAGTTGGATGTCTATGCCACCCACCTTCGCGCGCGATATCCGACGCACGCTACTCTGGATCCTCCGAATCACCTTCCCCGCGTACCTCTACGGGGCTGTCACCCTCTTTCGCCTCGGCATTCCACCGGAGTTCGAGTTGGCGGGATAAGGTGTGCCGGAGTCCGAACACCACACCGCCACCGCATTTCTGCGGCGGCTTCGGTTTGCTCTGTACCCTCTTCGATCGCCTTTACTGAGGGCATCCCGATTGGTTTCTTTTCCTCCCCGTACTAGGATGCTTCGATTCCGGGGGTTCCCGTTCCTTTCGGAACAACCTCGCGGTTAGGAGGTCCCATTCGGAGATCGTCGGATCACAGGTTCCTTGCGCCTACCCGACGCATATCGCAGCTTGGCACGTCCTTCGTCGGCGCCCGAGCCGAGCCATTCCCCAGACAGCATGTTAGCCACGGACCTGTCGGCTTAGCACACGTCCAGGATGCATATGATCGGTATCAGCGGACGCTGTGCAAGCGGCGCGCGTGCGCCTCCAGCGGCCTCTACCCCTTCCCCTTCGACGCCCGCGCACGTCG
>DASWDU010000046.1 GCA_036395115.1 Thermoplasmata archaeon
GCCGACCAACAGGCCAACAGGCCAACCCGGCCTCCCATGAGGAGGCCAAGGGGTGTACGGTTCCACCCCGGTGCCCTCCGCTGTGATGTGGTGAGTCCCCTCTACGACATCCCAGGGCTCCTGGGATGCGCACGGGAGGAGCGGATGCGGAGTGGAGTTCGTTGCGGTCGTGGTTGTCCAATAGATGCCATTAACCGCAAACGCGACGGAACCTGAGGAAATTATCCGCCCCTACACTCCGGGCAGACGAGCAAGTTGCGATCCCACATCAGACTCGTCGAATAGACGCCGCAGGCGTCGCAGTGCCCCTCGATCCCCTGTGCGAACTGCGACTCGAGGCCCGCCCGCGCATACTCGCGCGTGACCTCGATCAGCTGCGGCCAGATCCGGAGGATATCGTTTTCCGTGACGATGCCGACGAGCTTTCCCTCCTCGATGACGGGCAGCCGACGGATCTTGCGTTGGGACATCTGCTTCGCCGCCTCCGCGACCTCCTCGTGCGGATGGATTGCGACGATCGGAGATGTCATGATGTCCTTCACGACGACACGGCTCGGCTGCAGGTCCGACGCCGCGACCTTCGTCACGAGATCCCGTTCGGTGACGATCCCGGTGGGCTTGCCGCCCTCGAGGACGACGAGGCTGCCAATGTCCCGGTCCCGCATGATCGTCGCCGCCTCGGCGGCCGTCGCATCGGCCGGGATCGTGACGGGCACCGTCGTCATGATTTCGATGACGGGGATGCGGGCCCGCATGGCGATGGCGTCAATGCGGCCGCGGGCGATAAAAGGTTTGCTCCCTCCCGAGACGACGCGCGCAACCACGCCGACAATGTTAAGGCCCGTGCCCTGGTTGCGGAAGCGAATGGAGTACGCGGACCGGGAGGGCGAACTCGCCGTGCGCATCGCGCGCGAGGCGCTCGAGGCGTTCGTGATGCGACGCGAGAAGCGCGGTTTCGAGGTGCCTCGACGCTTCGAGGAGAAGTCCGGCGCGTTCGTGACGCTGAACACGCATCCGGGCGGCGAACTCCGCGGGTGCATCGGATACCCGCAGCCGTTCTTCACGCTCGTGAAGTCCATCGAGAAGGGCGCGGAGGGCGCCACGGAGGACCCGCGGTTCCCTCGGCTCGGGCCCGATGAGGTCGACCGCATCACGATCGAGGTCAGCATCCTGACTCCCCCCCAGCTGATCGATGTGAAGAGACCGAAGGACTTGCCGAAACACCTCACGGTCGGCGTGGACGGGCTGAGCATCGCGCAAGGCCCGTACCGGGGACTCCTCCTGCCGCAGGTCGCAATGGAGTACGCCTGGGACGCCTCGGAGTTCCTGTCGGAGGCGTGCATGAAGGCGGGCCTGCTCGCCGATGCATGGCTCGACCCGCAGACCCGGGTCTACAAGTTCCAGGCGGAGGTCTTCGGCGAGGTGGAACCGCGCGGGGCCGTCGTGCGCCGGAACCTGGGGGCGGCGCATGCGGGTCCTTAGAGGCCGCATCTTCTATCGAGGTCGCCTTGAGCCGTTGAGCCTCGGCATCGACGAGGACGGACGCATCGCGGCGATCAAGCGGGTTTTGCGTGGCGACGAGGAAATCGATCACGGGGAGGCGGTCATCCTCCCGGGCTGCGTCGATCTCCATGTCCACATGCGCGATCCGGGCCTCACGCACAAGGAGGACTTCCCGAGCGGAACGCGCTCCGCGGCGATCGGCGGCGTCACGACGGTGGCCGACATGCCGAACACCCGACCCGCCGTGACGCGGCATCGAATCCTCGAGGACAAGATCTCGGTCTTGCGGGGACGGGCTTGCGTCGACTATGCGCTCTACGCCGCGCCGCAGGAGGCAGGGGTCGTCTCATCCCTGGCCGACGCGGCCGCTTTCAAGATCTACTTGGCAGAGTCGACCGGAGGACTCCAGATAAAACCGGAAGCCGTCCCGGACGTCGTCGACGCCGCGGGACGCGAACAGAAGCTAGTCGTCGTCCACGCAGAGGATCCGTCCCTGTTGGCCAAAGACCCGGGCCGCGATCTCCGCGGTCACTCAACCGCTCGGCCGAAAGAAGCCGAGCAGAAGGCGATCTCGTCCCTTGCGCCGGTCGCCGGATCCGCGAGGGTTCACGTCGCCCATGTCACCTGCGTGGAAGCGCTGGACGCCGCCCTTCCGGGCGTGACGACCGAGGTGACCCCCCACCATCTCTTCCTCGATTGGAGGCGGCCGCTCGGGGCCCGGGGGAAGGTGAATCCGCCGCTCCGATCACCCGAGGACCGCAAAGCGCTCTGGGAAGCGTTCCGCGCAGGCCGCGGCGACATCGTCGCGAGCGACCACGCTCCGCACGCGCTCGAGGAGAAGGAAGGTCCGTTCGACGAAGCGCCCGCCGGGGTGCCCGGAGTCGGCTCGGCGTTTCCGCTCTTGATGCGTCGCACGCGCGCGGGCGACATCGAACTGCAACGGCTCGTGTCGGCGACGGCCACCCGGCCCGCGGAACTCCTCGGCGTCCGGAAAGGATCCATCGAGATCGGGAGCGACGCGGACCTCCTCGCGGTCGACCCGCGCCGGGTCGAGCGGATCACCGCAAAGCGACTCCGGGCTAGGTGCGACTGGACGCCCTTCGAGGGAATGGAGGGATGCTTCCCGCTGGCCGTCTACCTCCGAGGCGAGCCGATCGTGGAGCAGGGCGAGCCCGTCGCGGACGGGAGGGGACGCCTTCTCCCGTCATCCGCCTGATTCACGCCGCTCACGCGGCCTCTTCGATCGCGTAGTAGTATTCGCCCGCGGACTTCTGCTCGCGGTCCAGCCGGGAGTCGAGCTTGTTGATCCTCGGCCGGTTCGTGTCCGCGTCCCGCCGGAAAGTGATTCCCACCATCTTCAGGAACCGGTTCATCCCCTCGCGCATCGGGAACGGCCCCTCCCCGAGCCCGTGGCGGCCTGGATCCCCGGAGAAGACCATCAGGCTGTCCGCCACCATGTCGAGGAAGTAGACGTCGTGGTCGACGATGAGGCCCGTCCGCGCTTCTTTCTCCATGACCCGGCGGATCGTCCGGGCGGCCTCCATGCGCTGGTTCGAATCGAGGTACGCGGAGGGCTCGTCGATCAGGTAGATATCGGCGTCCCGACCCAGGCAGAGCGCGATCGCGACTCGCTGCAGCTCGCCCCCGGACAGCGTCGAGACGTCCCGCTCCGTCATTCCCTTGAGTCGTAAGGGCTGGAGGATCTCCGAGTCGAAGTATCCCGATTCCGCCTTCTTGCCGACCGTGTTCCGGAGCAGCTCCCCCACCGTGCCCTCGTAGGCGGACTCGAGGTACTGCGGCTTGTACGACACCTGCCACTTGCCCTTGACGCCCCCGGTCGTCGGAGCCTCTAGGCCGGCGAGCATCTTCACGAACGTCGTCTTGCCGGTCGCGTTCGGGCCGACGACGCCGACGACCTCCCCCTTGCGGAGGCGGCCGGGGCGGACCGTGAGCTTGAAGTCTTCGAACCGCTTCGTGAGCTCGTCGAACGTGACGAGGGTCTCCCCCTTCCAGTCGCCGCGCGGGGGCCGCGTGTCGAACCGGATCTCGCGGTCGCGGAAGCGGATGTTCTCCTCCTTCAGATAGCCGCCCAGATAGACGTTGATCGCGGTGCGGACGGGCCGCGGTTGGGCGATGATCCCGTAGGCGCCCTCCTCCCCGTACATCAGGAAGACGGTGTCGGCGAGAAAGTCGAGGACCGCGAGGTCGTGCTCCACGACGACGACGTACTTCTCCTTCGACAAGGACTGGATGACCTTCGCGACGTGGAGCCGCTGGTAGATGTCGAGGTAGGACGAGGGCTCGTCGAAGAAGTAGATGTCCGCGTCCTTGAGCATCGTCGCGGCGATCGCCATCCGCTGCAGCTCCCCGCCGGACAGTTGCGATATGTCTCGATCGAGGAACGAGTCCAGTTCGAGGGAGGCGGAGAGCTCGGGGAGCCGCCCGCGACGATCGATCTTGGTCAGGAGGTCTCGCACGCGGCCGCTGTAGACCTTGCTCAACTTGTCCACATATTGCGGCTTGATCGCCGTCGTGAGTCGCGTGTTCGCAATCTTCTCGAGGTAGTCGTGGAGCTCTGTGCCGGCGAAGTAGTCCAGGACTTCCTCCCAGTACGCTTTCTTGCGTCGATAGTGACCCAGGTTCGGGGCGAGTTCCCCGCTGAGCAGGCCGACGCACGTCGTCTTCCCGATTCCGTTCGGCCCAAGGAGCCCGATGACCTCGCCCTTCTTCGGGACCGGGAGTCGGAATAGCCGGAACGCGTTTTTTCCATACTGGTGGACCAAATCCTCTTTTAGGGCTTCCGGTAGCCCGATGATTCGAATGGCGTCAAACGGACATTTGCGGACACAGTTATGCGCGGCCACTCCTGCAGCCGTATATGTCTGATCCTCTTCCACTTCCAGGTTGAAAACCTGCAAGTCGCTGACGTCCAAGGTTTGGATATTTCGGATAGGGGCGTAGGCAAATTCGTGGTCCAATGCATAGTGGCTCGCCCATCGGTTTCGATTGTCGCGGACCTGAACCCCCAGAAGCCGCGCCATCTTTTCAGAAAATTCGGCGGTGACAAGAACGTGATAGGTGCGACGCTTACCAACAGGCGAGAACGAGGTTACGCTCGCGGCGATTCCCAAACTCACGAGGAGTTCCTGGGTTTGATACGCCAAGTGAGCGGATGTGGTGACGAGGCCGAAGTAGGCGCCATGGAAGCCGCGATGTCCATCGCCACGCCAGAAGCCGCGAATAAGTTCTGCCTTTACGTCAGGAGGTGCCGTCATGAAAACCGGTGGAATCCGTTTCTGATCACATCCTCTCCCGAGAGAACCCAAGACTCGGGCTAGGACTGCCGAGTCAAACCGCACCCCGCGTCCGCGGCCGGTGTTCTGGGTTTCGTGTCCTCGATAGCCGAAGATTCGGTGGACGAGTCGTCGAACATCGTTCCGATAGTTCTGTTCTTTCTCGTGGAACGAGAACGCGACGCTGCTTCGACTGACTGAACCTTCCGCGAGATAGTACCCCACGATCCTGCCTAGTTCGGCCGTCAGCGGGAGAGAAATCAACTGCTCGGACCACTGAGGATGGTTACTGCGTCCTAAGATCATTGGAATGGCTACGTCCCAAGACCCCGACATCTCTGCAGTGGTTACCCTCGGCTTGACAAGGTAATCGCCCGTCTTCAGCTCGGATGGACGAACCCACCTAAGGATGCCACGGCCCTTCTCAAGCCGTCGCCCGCCTTTGATGGGTCTCCGCTGCACGGCGAGGACTGGGTGTTCCTCAGTGACCTCGAGGGGATCGGGCTGACCTGTGATCCGAATGCGGTATAATCGGCCCGTGTACATCCGAGTGTGCAGCGCGGTCACGGGTCGATACCGTCCGCGATGCGTGAGGACCCGATCCCCGAGGGCGACACCTTCGATGGGGGTCACACCGGAATCGGTCGAGATGGGAATCCCCGCTGGTAGGCAGATGCCGCAGGAGATGCAGGTCTCCTCGCTGATCGCGGCCTTCGTGGTCTCTGGATCGATCCAGATGACCTCGGTTCCAGTCCGTTGCGGCGGGCAGAACGCGATGCACTCGAGATGGCAGCGCTTGGGCTGACACCGATCCTTGAAGACGACGGCGACGCGCACTGCGAATTCGATGGACCCTGAGCTATTTAAACATACGATGGAGAGGTCGAATTCCCAGAACCTTTATCCGACTCGTGACCATCCATTCAGCTGTGATTCGATGATCCCGGGCGGACGCGTGAACCCGCGGCAGATGCGCCAGGCGATGAAGCGGATGGGCATCGAGCAAGAAGAACTCGATGGCGTCGAGGAGGTCATCATCCGCACCGCCTCGAAGGAATATGTGATCCGGGACGCGAACGTGACCGCGATGACCGCGCAGGGTCAGAAGATCTGGACCGTCGTGGGCGAGCCAATCGTGCGGGACCGGGCCGATGCGAAGAAGTCCGTGGAAGGCGCAGCCGTCTCGATCCCCGAAGAGGACGTGCAGCTCGTCGCGGAGAAGGCCGGCGTCTCCGAGGAGGAGGCCCGGAAGGCCCTCGAGGAATGCGGCGGCGAGCCCGCCGAAGCGATCATCCGCTTGATGAGCCGATGAACATCGAGCGGGTCCGGACGATACTCGGCGTCTGGGCCCCGATGGCGATTGGCGTTTTCATCATCGCGACGTCGATCAACTTCTACGTCACCGCGCGACTCAGCGCCGATCTCGAATCGTGGAGGCTCGTGTGTTCCGCGGGTGCTTTCTTCGTCGGCGGAGTTCTGCTCCTGTCGACGTACGGCCGGTACAAGAAGACGAAAGAAGCGCGGCGGGAGGCCGCCCTCCCGAGGAATTCAGTCCCGTCGCCGACGACGACGCCACGCGAGGAGACCGACGACGGCCGCGAGAACGACAACCGAGACCGCTAAACCGATGACGGTCGCCGACGACGAGAGGGTTCCGAGGCCTCCAGCAGGTTCCCACGTCGCTCGAACCGTCATGGGCCCCACCAGTTCGATCGTAATCGATGGTTCCGCGGATGTGACGCTCCCGGTCCAGCCCGCGAACCGATAGGTGGAACCGGATTCCGTCCTCTCGACCGGCGCGCTGAGGTGAACGGTCTCTCCCGCGGGATACCACCCGGTCCCCTCAACGGTCCCAACGTCCGAGTCGACTTGGACGTGGTACTCCGTCCGCCATGCGGCGGTTGCGCTCTTGGGTCCGTCCATCAGGATGCCGTCCGACACCGCCCCAGCGCCGCCTGCATCCCCCGTCCAACCGACGAACGCGTGCCGGACGCCCGTCGCCCCGGGAACCGAGGTGCTGCTCAGACTCGCGAACGCGATCGTGCCCTCGTCGTACCAGCCGCCACCGCTTGCCTCTCCGAAGGGGCTCGTGACCGTCAGGTAAAACTCGGTGCGGAACCTCGCCTCCAAGCTCATCGCGCCTGAAAACAGAATCGAGTGGGCGAAGGAGCCGCCGTCGCTCCATTCCACAAACGTGTAACGGGCCCCGGGGGCCGATTGTGACGGGGGAACGAATACGAAGTGGCTCGACCCCGGCTCCAACCAGAGCGTCTGCGACGAATTGTACTCGACATCGTCGAGGAAGAAGCCAAGCCCCTCCGGCGAGGTGGCGATGTGGAGGGTCGCCTCGGCGACGAACGTCGCCGTCAGGGAGAGGGGAGCCGTCGGAGCGACGGAGTGGGCTCTCGCCATCCCGTCGCTCCACGAACGCCATTCGTACCGGGCCTCTGGCGTGTCGTCCGGCTGCGGAGGGGCCTCCAGCCAGTGGAGCACGCCGTCGTCCCACCAGAACGTCGTCCGAGCGACGATCGACACGTTGTCGGCCAAAACCGTCCGGCCCGACGGGAACGTGCCGACGGAGACCTGATGCTGCTTCACGAAGCGAGCGGTCAGGACCCGGTCCGCATCGGCGATCACGTCGTGGGTCATCGCTCCACCGTCGCTCCATGAGAGCCACATGTAGCGGGACCCTGGACCGATCGGGATCGGGGAGGAGACCGAGAGGGAATGGGTCGAGTTGATCGTCCAATTGAAGGTCTCGGGGCTCGCCGCCGTCACGCCATCGACGGTGACGGGCAATCCCGCCGGATCCGTGTCCACGGTCACGGTCGCAACGGGGAACCCGGGACTTCGAGCGTAGTAGATGTCGAAGTCGTCGCCGCGGCCATCCGTCCAAATCACGTAGATGTAATCGTTCGGCCCGGCCTCGATCGCGAAGTAGTCCCCCGGTCGGTTGTAGGACCCCGGGGTGTCCGCCGAGCTGACGCGGAGGTTCGCGGCCCACGTCGCGCCGCCGTCCGTGGAGTTCGAGTAGTAGATGTTCCACGCGCCGCTCCGCTGGTCCTCCCACGCCGCGTGGACGGTGCCGTGGCTGTCGATCGCGAGATCGACCATGTACTGCGTCGTGGACCCGCTGGCATCGTTGATCCGTTTGTTCGCGGACCAGGTCAGGCCGCCGTCCGTCGATCCGGACATGTAGATGTCCAGGTTCCCGTTGCGCATGTCCGGCCACGCGACGTAGATCGCGCCAGAGTTCTGGTCCACGTTCATCGCGGGAATCGAGAGCTGCCAGCCTCCGCCGGACGCGGACCCGTCGCGATCGTTGACTCGCTTGTCCGTGTGCCAGGTCGTCCCGCGATCCGAGGACCAGTCGAAGTAGATGTTGCTCTGGCTGAAGTCCCACCAGACAACGTACACGGTCCCGTTCGCCGCCGTCTCGATCACCGTGCCGAGGACGTTCGAGCTCGCCGAGTCCTGCGGATTGACGAAAGGCTTCTTCCACGTCGCGCCGCCGTTGTCGGACCATGTCACCGCGAGGACGTTGCCTTCGTCCCAGATCGCATAGATCCGGTTGCTCGGATCGACCCACATCGCGTCCTTGTCGACGAGGCCTCCGTTCCCCACGACGGTGTGCACGGTCCCCCAGTCAGTCCCTGTGGTCGTGTTCTGGACGTTGAAGTAGGAGCCGCAATCGTACTCCAGGTACGCGTAATGGACGCGGTCGTCCGGCCCGAGCGCCATCCAGGGATCCGAGTTGTGGCACCCCCGGTTCGGATGGGACTGGTTCTGGAGGATGTTCGGGGCCCACGTCTGGCCCTGGTCCGTCGAGTACGACGAACCGACCCGGAGTCCCGCCGCCTCCGGTCCGTCCGTCTCCTTCCACCCGGCGAAGATCGTCCCGGAACGGTTGATCGCCATCGTCGGCTCGACTTGCCAGGCGAACGGCGACGACCCGTCGGTGATGCGGATGTTCGGCAAGAACGGCACGACGGACGCCGGGTGCGCATTGGGACGGACCGCCGGGACCGCCGAATCCGTACCCGCGCGAGCGGTCGCCTGCGGGACCATCAGCGCCGATGCCACGACTAGTACAATCAACGCGAACGAAAACCCTTTCAACGCGATCCCCGCCCCAGCGAGGATTGGGACCTGACCCCTTAACCGTTTTGCTAAGCTGTGGAGCGGGACCCCACCGCGATCGGAACCGCGGACAGCTGCGTCGCACGCGACGAGGATGGGACGATGAACGAGGACAAAGGGACTAGCCCAACTAGACCGAAGACGAGAAACTTCGGACTCTCCTCCCCCGATGAAGGATGACCTCGTGACGAGACAATCGTTTTTGATGCAGAACCGCCACCCGCGAAGGATTATATAGGCTGCGTCGGTTGAGAACGCCGCTAGGCTTGACCGGCGGGTCGGGCGTCCGCTTATAGACCCAAATCGTCCTCATGGGGCGGTGACAGTCGGGGGCGGTGCTCCCAGTCTGGCGCTGGTCCGGATGCCAACGTTGAGGTTCTGTCCCGCGGGGCTGGAGGCGGCAGGGAACGCAGCTGGAGAGCGGTGGTCTCTGTCCCGACCGTGGGGAACGGGTCAGGCACGGAAGTGAGCAGCCTAACCGCGGACTACCAACGCTCGCGGGAGTGCGGGACCGAGGAGGCATTCGGGTCACCCGGCGTCGGAGCTGAGCATCCACCTCGACGGCCTAGCTCCCTCGCTCAACGCTCCGTCAACTTCATCTGCTTCGTTTCGAGGACCAGCCCACCGAGGCCGAATCGATCGATGATGAGTTCTCGAAGGATCTCGTCGCGGAACTCGTTGCGGCGCTCCGAGACCGTGTAGGCGGGCTCGTTCGTCGGGAGCTGCAAGCCGACCTTGATGAGACCGCGTCGCGCCTCGTCCCGCTCTTCGCGTGGGGCCGCCGGCGCATCGATTGCGCCGGCGAAGCCGCACTCCCGCAACTCCCGGAGGAAGATGGGACGTCGGAACAGCTTCTGGAGGACGCCGATCGCGAGTCGCACCTGTTCCGTCTCCTCGCGCGCGGAATCCCGGCACCGGGAACCGACGGCCTCGTAGAGGTTCGCCGCTCGATGGGCCGATGTCGTGTAGACCTTCGCGGGCGGGATCTCTTTCTCCCGGAGCACGCCGAGGTCGCTCAGCGCCTTCAGATATCCCGTTACGAAGAGTCGATGGAAGGCGTAGCCGTCCTGTCTGAGCTGTTTCGTCAGGGAGCTAATCGACCGCTCCCGCTCCCGGATGTACGAGACGACGAGGTCCTTGAGATTCCTCTCTGGAACGAACATCGGCTCCCCGCCCTTCAACGTGGTAACAAACCGGATAACAAATAAACGTTTCCAGCCGAAATGTTGCTCACAGACCGAGTGCAAAAATCATCTTATCGAGGACGTGCACTGCGCCACCCCACTCCCTCTTACTCCCCCTTTCTTTTTTCGTCTGTGTCCGCATCGCGTCGGAGCTTGTTGTGGGCCGTCCGAACTCGACTCGTCGCCCGATGAAGACGATGCGTCAAGGCCCGCCGAGAATTGGGCCAAAAGCCTAATGTGCGGCACGTGGCATCCCAGCGAATCGGAGCGGAACCCCCCGCCCCCAACGCGAGCCAGGAGGCAGCGCTTACGGTCCTTCGTCGCTTCCGTCTCCTCGTCACGGTTGCGCTCGCCCTCGTCGTCATGATCGAAATTCCGTGGACGAGTCCACGGGGTCCCATTCCAACGGCCCCGCCGACGGGCCCTCTCCTCACGTTCCGCACGGACGCGACTGCTGCTCAAATCGGCGACGCGGGGGCGCAGCTCCTCGAATCGTACGGTGCCTACCGCGTCGCGCGCGGGCCGGCGATGAGCCTGAACGAACTCGCCTTCCGAGGTCGGCACGCAGAGCAGTTGGCTCGTGCGTCCGTCCTCGAGCTGGTCAACGGACCGGTCGATGTCAAGGCCCTCGTCTCCCGTCGGCCCGTGTGGACCTTGGACGCGACCGGCCATGCGATCGGGGTCGTCCACTTCCATGCGCCGATCAAGGCGGAGTGGGGACCTCTCCTGGAAGGGAGCGGGGCGACCGTCCTCCGATACCTCCCGCAAGACGCGTTCGTGGTGCGCGGTTCGCCGCACGATCTGGAGGCGTTGTCGTCCCTCCCGTTCGTCGACTGGGTCGGTCCGTTCGATCCATCGTGGAAGATGCGGGCCGACATGCCGACCACGGGGTCCGTGGACGTCCGGATCGTCGTGTTCCCCGGCGAAGCGCCCGAGGGAATCGAGGCGTGGCTCGCCCACCATGGCGTGCCCGGCGGCGACGGCGGCGTGCTGGGTTCGTTCGGCAGCAGCGACTTCCGCTGGGTGCGCGCGGAAATCACCGCCGGCCTCTTGCGATCGCTCGCCGACCTCCCCACCGTCGAATTCATCGACGTCGTCGAGAGGGTGCACGCGCTCAACGCGCAGACGGATTGGGTCATCCAGACGAATCACACGTTCTCGAACGGGACCGGGGACTATCGGTACTGGTGGTACGGGCTCGATGCGCGCGGCCAGGTGATCGGGATGGCGGACACGGGCCTCGACTACGACGGCGCGTCGTTCCGTCACTCGACGGCGGCGATCACGATCGGCGACATCTACAATACGACGGACATGAGCCGCCGCAAGGTCGTCCGCTACCTGAACATGGGCGTCCTGACCGAACAGATCACGTGGCCCGGTGGGGGCGGCCCCTGGGATCCTTGGTCGATCAAGGACTGCGATCACGGCCACGGAACCGGCGTCGCCTCGACGCTCGCGGGGAACGACAACGGCCTGGGCTCGTCTCCGAACGACGGGGACGCGCTGCAGGGGAAGATCTACCTCGAAGACGTCGGCGGATTCCAAGGCCTCGCGGTCTGTCCGAACGAGGGCCTCATCTACCTCCCGGAGAACTACGAAAATCTGTTCGGGCCTCCGGGCCTTGTCTATAACGACCCCGCCGCTCCGGTCCGAGTGCACAGCAACAGCTGGGGCGCGGACACGAACGTGTACGACGTGCAGGCGCGGATGGTCGATGCGTTCGTCTGGGCGCACCCCGACATGACGATCCTGTTCGCGGCGGGCAACTGCGTCACGGCGTGCGGTCCCGGCAGCGTAGGAACGCCGGCGACGGCAAAGGACATCGTCTCAGTCGGCGGGGCGTGGAATCCCGACACGGGCGGAGGTCTCGATCAAAACGACCTCGCCCCGCAAAGCGCTCGCGGGCCGGCTTCCGACGGACGGATTGAGCCGACCATCGTGACGATCTTCGACGGCGACTCGGCGATGTCCGACGGCGACCCGCTGAGCGGGACGGGACTCGCGGACGCTCATTGGGCGGGGACGAGCTATGCGACGCCGGCGGCGTCCGCCGCGGCGGCGATCATCCGCCAATACTTCGTCGACGGCTGGTACCCCGCGGCGCGGCCCGTGCCCGCGAACGTGATGAACCCGAGCGCGGCGCTCGTCCGCGCCATGCTGATCGCCTCGGGCGCTCAGGTCACGGGCAGCGGGACCGTCGCGCGGTCGTCGGCGGACACGTGGCCGAACAACGAGCAAGGGTTCGGACGCGTCCTCCTTTCGAACGTCCTGCCGATCGCCGCGGCGGGCGACACGTTCCGGACGCAGGTCGTCGACGGGACGGACGGCCTCCTCACGGGCGACGAGGGGGCGTACACCTTCCATGTCGCCGTCCCGGGGCGCATCAAGTTCGTCCTCGCATGGAACGACTACCCGGGCACCCTCGGGGCCGCGAAGACCCTCATCAACGACCTCGACCTCTTGGTGACGGCGCCCGATGGCACCGTCTACCGCGGTAACAACTTCGCGCCGTTCGCGCAGGGGCAGTCCCTCGCCGGCGGCACGTTCGACACGACGAACGTGGAGGAGGCCGTGATCCTGAAGAACGCGATCGCGGGCGACTGGAAGGTGCGGGTCATCGGCTCCAACGTCCCGGTCGGGCCGCAGCCGTTCGCCCTCGTCGCGTCGGGGAGCCTCGACCCCTCGTACGGCCGCGTCACCTTGGATCGGGTCGCGTACTCGGAGGCGGACACGATCCGGATCGCGGTCGACGACCCGGCTGCGTCTTCGGCGGTGGTGCACATCACCTCGGGCATCGAGCCCGCGGGGGAGAACGTGTCCCTCACGCGCGCCGTCCCCGATGAGCTCTGGCGCGGAACGATCGGCACCGCCTTTGGTACGGCGGCCCCCGACGGCGTCCTCCAAGTCCGGGAGGGAGACACGATCACGGCAGCGTACCAGGATTCGTCCCCTCCGCATACGAGCACGGCCCTTGCACACGTCCTCGCGAGCGGCCCCACGATCCACGACGTCCGGGCGACGGACATCGGAACATTCTCGGCGAGCCTGCGCTGGGCAACGGACGTGCCTGCGAGCGGGGAAGTCCGGTACGGGACGAGCCCCGACTCGCTGAACCTGAACGCGAGGGCGCCCAGCCTTCTTCTGGACCACGCGATCACGCTCTCGTCCCTCAGTCCGGACACCGTGTACTATTTCGCCATCGAATCCCGGACCCGCCTCGGCAACGCGACGACGGACTCGAACGGCGGCCTTGCCTATGCGTTCCGCACGGCTCCGCTCGGCGACGTGCTCCTCGTGATCGGGGGCGATTCGTTCCCTCCGGAGCGGGAGGCTTCGTACGCGGCGGCCCTGAACGACAACGCGTGGACGTGGTCCCTCTGGCGCGTCGCGGACCTCGGCCTGCCGCCGCTCGCCCTCCTGCAATCGCGTCGCGCCGTGATCTGGCAGGTCGGCCTCGAACAGTACCCGCCCTTCAACGCATCGTCCCGATCCCTCGTGAAGGCGTATCTCGACGGAGGTGGACGCCTCCTCGTTTCGTCCCACGACTCCGCGTGGGCGCTCGCGAGCCCCGACTCGACGTTCTCGACCCCCGAGACCGTCGCGTGGGTCGGGGGTGTCCTCAAGGCGACGTTCGACTGCGATCCCCTGTCGATCGGGGCTGTGAAAGGCGTGAACGGCGATCCGATCAGCGGCGCCTATGGCGCGGGCGTCCCGTACACCCCGCACCGAGATGGCGGGGCGGACGACCAGTTCGCTCCCGTCGCGGCAGGAGGAACCGCGACGACGGTGTGGACCGACAGTCAGGTGGTGAGTCCGTCGCCGCCCGCGCCGCAGTGTCAGCAGAACCGACCCGATGCGCTTCGGTGGGTCTCTTCGTCCGCCAACGTGACCTCGGGCGTCGGGGTCTGGAGCGGGACCCCGTCCCGTTTGGTCTACTTCGCCTTCGAGCTCACCAGCGTCGATTCGACGCTCACGAACCTGAATCTGGGGAGCACGACCCGCGCCGCGATCCTCGACGCGTCCTTGCGGTGGCTCGTCAGCGCGTCCGCCACGACGCTGGACCGCGATCACCCGGACGTCGCGATCACCTCGCCGCCGGGCGGCGTCTTCTCCGGCTCCTCGATCGCGGTCGCCTGGAGCGCCACGGCCTATGGATCCGGGGTCGGCATCGCGGGCTTCACGCTCGAGTCGAGCGCGGACGGCGGCCAGACATGGACGACGATTGCAACGCCGCTTCCGGGCGACCGCTCCTTCACGTGGGACATCCGAGCGGTCCCGAACGGCGACCGCTATCTCCTCCGGATCCGGGCGCAGGACGACGGGACGCCCTCCCTCTCCGCTGCGGATTCGACCGATACGACGTTCGCGATCGAGCGACCCGGCGGGGATGCGGATGGCCCGATCCTCTGGGCGGGGAGCGTGCGGGTGGACCCGAGGCCGCCGGGCGCAGGATTCCTAACGACGTTCACGGCGACGGCGGACGACCGCGCCAGAGGGGGCAGCGGAATTGCCGCGGCCGAGTTGTTCTTGCAGACACCAGCGCCCATTCCCACGGATTCGGGAACGGGTCTCGCAATGATTGCCGTCGATGGAGCCTTCGACTCTTCCGTGGAGAATGTCTCGTGGCAAGGCGACCTCGCGGTCGGAGTCGGCAGCACGTGCGCATGGATTGATGCACTGGACACGTCCGGGAACTGGGGTCCGTTCATGTCCACGTGCTTCCCCGTCATCTTCGCAACGGACCAGCCCCCGATCGTTTCGATCCAATCTCCGATGGAAGGCCAGACCTTCGCGGCGGCCTCGATCATCACCTTCGCGTGGACGATGTCCGACGACTTGGTCCCGGCGGCCCAGTTGCCCGTCTGGGCGAACGTCACAATCGCGAACGCGACAACCCCGCTCGTCACAGGCGCGGCCGGGGTGACTTCGGTTACCTGGACGGCACCTGACATCGAGGTGGCCCAGGCCGTGTTCCATCTGGACGTCGTCGATCCGTCGGGCTTGCGGGGCTCCTTGGAACGAACGTTCAGCTTGACGCGGCAGTCCGCGCCGCCACCGCAGGCACCCTCGTCCCTCGCCATCGGCATCGCCGCCATCATCGTCCTCGTCCTGGTTGCTTTCCTCATCCTTGGAATGCTACTCGCTCGAAAGAAAGAAAACCAACCGCGGGTCGCCCCGGCGCCACCGCCCGCGCCCCCGATCGGTCTGCCGGGGATCGCCCCCGCGACGAAAATGTGCCCGCGATGCGGCACGACCGTCAACGCGATCGACGTGACGTGCTTCTACTGCGGGTACGCATTCCAGCAACCGCCGGGCGGTCCGACTTAGCCCTCTCCGATTTCGAATACGTCGGATTCCGGGATCTCGAAGTAGAAGAGCGACTGCTCGATCTCCTTCTCCTTCGACATCTCCCGGTCGATGCGCGCGCGCCATCCCGCCTTCAACGCAATCCGCAGGCGTTTGCCGTCCTTCTCGAACGTCACCTCTGGCTCGCGCGCCGGCTCGAGGGAGATGTTCCCTTTCCCGAAGGTGCAGCCGCTGGAGAACTGGATTCCGTCGAGGACGCACCGCATCGGCGGCTCGGGCTCGCTCCGGACGGTCGCCGTGAGCCCCTTGTAGTGACCGAACCGCCGCTTCCCGATCGCGCCCATGCGGAGGCCCAGGGTCACATAGACGCCGAGGTGTCCGTGGAACCGCTGGAGCGCGGCGAGTTCCTCCGGGAGCTCCATTCATCCAGGGAAATGCGTCGCTCGGAATGAAGCTTCGCGCGGGCTCGGCACTTTCGCACACCCCTCCCGGGACCCCTTTAATGGGCCGAGGTCGTATGACTCGGATGGGTGAGGAGTCTGCGCCCCCCGAGAGCCGAGTCCTCGGATTCGCTCCGGCCGCAAGGGGTTCAGCTCCGAGTCGAATGTCCGGAATGTGGAGCGGCCCTCGAGCGCGCCGACGGCTGCGTTCGTTGCCGCTCGTGCGGTTACTCGCCGTGCGGATGACGCGCTCTGTCGCAGCGTCCGAACTCCAGTGGAAACGGCCGGACCTAGAATCACGCGTGATGCGGGCGACAGTGGAAGGGAGACTCGAAACGATATGACCGTCCCCGATGCTGCGCCGCCTCCGAGCCGGGGGAGAGGCGTGCTCGTCGAGTTTCCGCAAGACGAACTGATCGCCAAGTGGGAGGAGTTCTTCGAAGAGATGGGGTACCTCTCCAGGATCATCTCCGTTGCCGACCGCTATCCGGAGGAGCGGAGCCTGGCGGTCGCGTTCGACGAGATGAACCGCTTCGACACGGACATGGCGATCTACCTGTTGCGGCACCCGTTGAACGTCCTCGCGGCGGGCGAGGAGGCGATCCGTCGCCTCGTGCCGCCGGGAGAGGAAGCGGCCTTCATCCATCTCCGGGTTCGAGCCCTTCCGCGCGATCGCCGAATCCCGATTCGGGACCTCCGCGCGAAGCACCTCGGACAGTACATCGCCGTCGAGGGACTGGTCCGCAAGTCCACGGAAGTCCGTCCGCGCGTCACGGATGCGCTGTTCCAGTGCCTCCGGTGCGGCACGATCATCAAGGAGCCCCAGGATGGACAGAACTTCCGCGAACCGCTCGAGTGCTACGAGGAACAGGGCGGTTGCAAACGATCGGCGAGCGCGACGAAGTTCAAACTCCTCACGGAGACGTCCCTGTATCTCGACACGCAGAAGCTCGAGATTCAGGAATCGCCGGAAGGCCTCCGGGGAGGGCAGGAGCCGCAACGGCTCACGCTGTACGTCGAGGACGATCTCACCGGCCGTATCACCCCAGGGGAGCGCATCGTGATGAGCGGGATCCTGCGGAGCGTCCAGAAGGGACGACCGGGATCGAAGTCGACTCTCTTCGACATCTTCATGGACGTCAACTCCGTCGAGAAGGAGCAAGTCGAATTCGAAGAGATCGAGGTGACGGAAGAGGACGCACGACTCATCCGCGAGGCGGGGTCGAGTCCCGACATCCTTCGGATGATTACCGCCTCGATTGCTCCGTCCATGTATGGGATGCACGTGGAGAAAGAGGCCCTCGC
>DASWDU010000047.1 GCA_036395115.1 Thermoplasmata archaeon
AGAAGCTCTTCCGGATGGGGGAGTTCTTCGACAAAGTCATCCTGATCACCCATCTCGCCGAAGTCGCCGACAAGTTCCCGGGCCGGATCCGCGTGACGATGTCCCCCAGCCAGGAGTCGCGGGTGGAAGTCCTCGCATGAGCCCTTTGATCAGGCAGGTGGAGACCGGAAGCACTAGGAGTGGGACAGAGGCTAAAGACAGGTTCACTCGAAGCGGCGTCACAATCCAGGGAGAAGATCCGCGCTCGACCAGAGTCGATTCAATCCCCTGCCTGGCTTGCCTTCATAGGCCACAATCTACTCTCGCCCCACTCTCAACGCACGGGTGTGCCATGAGGATGTCAAAGATGCGCGCCGCGTAGCTCAGCGAGGGCCACCAGGACAACGACAACCGAAACTGCGGCCATGATGGAAAACGGAGTGAGACTGAGACTGTCGTAAGTGGCGACCCCTGCAACTAGGAAGAACGCGTAACCAACGAGCACTAACGCCGACAGGCGTTTTCGCCTGATTTCTTCTTCAACGCCTCGGGGACTGGCCACGTGAGAGCTACCGATGTCCTTTCCATTCTCCCGTGAGAAGAGAACGAAGCCTGCTTGAATAAGCTGGGCACAGCTGATCGCCACGAACCAGCTGAGGAAGAGCGTCGTCTTCACTGCACTGGTGAGGTCCGGGCCACGCCCTGCCTGGGGAGCGACGAGCACCCAACCCACGAAGGCAATCCCGAGAACGACGCTGACCACCAAGAGTCTCTTGACCAGCACGGCAGTTTCGCTCCACACCTGCTCTTCGACAAACGGATGACCTTTTTCGCCCCCGGCATAATCGGCTTGCGTTGACGGTATTTGAAGCGTGGGGGAAGGACCGCGTTGGACGGAGAACGCGAGCCAGCGACCACGAAGGGATCTCCTGGCCCCGACTTGGACCCACAGCGTGATCTTGCGCGTGCGTTCGAGCGCGAACGTGCCGAGTATCAACCCTCCTATCTGCCCCCACATCAACCAAAATAACTCCTCTTCCGACGTCAAGGCGTATCCTTCAGCAGCGAATCGGACTGCAATCCCAGTGCCGAGGACCATTATTACCAGCCGCACGCCCATGCTCGGTTTCAGTTGAAAGACTCCGGCGGAGCGACACCGGACTTCGATCTGTGCGGCGTTAAAGTAGGCGAAAAGACCGGCGCCAAGCACCGAGGTCGACAGAACGGACACCGAGCCAACGAAACCGAACGTCCAATGTGAGAGCCGTACGACAATGAGAATCCAGAAGCCGAGAGAGACCAGACCCGCTCCCAGAACACCCCCGGCGAACTCAGACAAGGCCCGGCGCTCTCGGACGGGCGGACGTTCAAGAGTTGGCCCGGCTCCCTTCGTGGTATCTCTTCGGTGCCGGTGCTCGACCTGGCCTATCATTGATTGGACTTCCATACCTGTTCGCATTCCCGCGCCATGATTCCTCGGTGAGCATCCTAGCGAACGCGTGTGGAGCACAGCTTGATGTCAATCGCGAGTTCCGCAAGCAAACACAATCCGCAACCTGCCAAAAGACGCTTGTCTTTGGTGGAAACAGCCCCCGCGCATGCCGCCGTGCACAAGTTGCAGAGTCCCGGGGGAGTCCTCTCAAGGCATAGAAGGGTCAAGCCGAGGAAGAGTTCTGAAGCTGCTGGAACAGCGATGCCCAGTACAAATAGCAGGCACGCACAGTTCTGGCCAAATTTGCTCCTGACGCAGTCCCAGTTCGTCGTGTAGATTGGGGAGTACCAAACCGGATCGAAACCCACTCCGCCGCTCACGTAGCTGTCGCTCCCTCCCCCGTCGAAGAGGCGACTCGGCAGCCGTCCGCTCGGGTCGATCCGATTGGCCGGGTTGTTGCCGACGTACGCGTAGCGGTTGTAGCCGCCGCAGAGCCCTGCCGAATCGGACGACGTGAACCGACCCGCCGAAGGATCGTAGTACCGGGTGCGGTAGTACATCAGGGCGGCTTCGTTTTCCCGCGACGTGAAGCCGTACGTGTTCGAGGCGCCGCATCCGCTTGACGACTTCATGTCCCCTCCTGCTGGTCGCGCAATCGCTGTCGTCGTGTAAGCCTGAGGCCCAGAATCACGAATGAAAGTACGATACTGGCATTTGCAATCCACACTAACCCAACACTAAGGTGGAGGACATTCATTGTGGACACATACATGCCGGTCAAGAGGCCGTACATAAGCAAAGTCAGCGCCGAGAGCTTTTCGCGGTAAGACTTCTCCGCCCGAGACTCTGGCCCGACAGCCTCAATCCCGTAACTACTCTCGGTTGTGCCGAATATCTTGTCCAAAACGCCCCACGAAATAAGACCCGCGAGGTTCGTCAAGGCAAATTCAATCAAGAACAGGATCGGACCGATTCCGGACCAGATGTTAGAGGGTTCTACCGACCCGGGGATGTAGAGGACCCAAGCGACGAACGGGATCCACAACAGGATAATTGCCAAAAGGAGCTGCTCAACGAGCGACCTCCCTCGTTTCTTCATCTACGAACCCTCATTCGTTCCTCTGGGAATTCCGGTCATATCGCCCCACCTCGCGGTTCGCAATCGTTTGCCCTGAAGGCCGAGGTGCTTCTCGAGCCCGTACGGCGTCGCGGGCTTCCCGTCTTTCCAAGTGTAGTGGAGCTTCCTCAGCACTTCGGCGATGATCTCAACCTTTAATCGGCGGCGGTCGGAGGATTCCCCCATATTCCAACCTCCGAAATATATCTAGAATGGTCATACTTAGGCCTTCCTCTCGCTTGTTCGATTCATTCCTTTCCGCGGAATCGTAGATGCGCCATCTGGAGTTCAGGACTAGCAAGGATCATGATACCGCTCCCATCGCGCCATCTGGCCCATTCTTCCCGCGAGAACAGCCCAACCTGCACACCATGGCGGTGTGTGCGCGTTCACCCTCCTGCTAGGCAGGCTAAAATACCGCATGCGACCCCATACCATATGGAGGTCGCGGTGCTTGCGGCAGGATGGCGGGGCCCCATGCGGCTTCATGAGCCGCCATGGCACCGGGGCAATGCTCGTATGAGCTACGTGGACGACATGCGCCGGGAGCTCGAACTACTCGTGAAGCACCACCGGGACGTGCCGCTCCCGCCGGAGGAAGGGCCAGGCTTCCAGGTTTTCCGCCCGGCCGACACAGCCCGCGACATGATCGCCGTCGACGGCTCGTACTCGTTCCTCCTGAATCTCTCGAGCTGGTGGCTCGCCCTCATCTCCGTCGGCCTGTTGCGGTACGCCTTCGACGGACGGGCGTTCCGACGGACCGACTGGCGGCTCGTGCAGCGGATGGTCGGCGTCTCGACCTTCGAGGATTTCGTCGCGAAGCAGGACGACTTGCATCGCTCGCTCTTCGAATTCACGAAGGAACGGCGGGAGGAGCAGCCCCGGGACATGGTGAACGAATACCGACGGCTCATCGAAGGGCAGACGGCGATCACGTTCGCGGACGACGTGGAAGGGTGCATCGTCGCCGTGGACGGCACATTGTCGGAGTTCCCGAAGCAGTTCACCTTCATGGAGCGTCTCGTGGCCCTGTGCGAAAAGCGTGGCCACGTGCTCGTCGGAATCTCGAAGGACAGCCAGCTCCATTCCTTCGGACACGTCCTGACGGATGAGGACCTCATGGCCCGATGCCAGGACCGCCTCCCGCCGGGCGCCCTCGCATACGCCCGCGCACCGAAAGCCTCCGAGGCCGCGAAGGAGGGCCTCCTCTACGGCGACATCTATTACGCCAGGCTCCATCCCCAGGCGAGGAAGTGGTTCCGCGTGGACGTCGGCACGTTCCGCGACGATCCGAACTTCGTGTTCGGGCATCTGGCCCCGTACGCCCGGAGCCTCCTGTCCGTCGGGTACCCGCTCCCGCTCATCGAGGCGCATCGGATGGCCGTGACCGTGCGGCAGCTCAAGCCCCTGTACGAAGAGGCCGTCCTCAAGGCAGCCTTGCGGATGGGGCTCGACGCCCGCACGGTGCTCGACGGCCTCACAGAGGTGGAGGGCCGCCGGCGGAGCGCGTTCCACGAATACCTCGACAAGGTTGCGAGGGACCTGCGATGAAGATCGGGGAGATCGTCGCCGCGTCCGTGATCGACGGGCTGATCGCGAAGCTCGAGCTGCACAACCCGGAGGAGCTGCGGATCGCCTATCCCGTGATCGTCGAGGGCGCGCGGTACGACTTCTACTGCCTCGTCGAGGACGTGATCAACGAGCCGAGCGACATCGCGGACCAGCTCGCCGGCTCCGCGATCGGCGACGTCGTCGTGCCGCGGCCGGAGACCCACGAAGGGTACGGCGGCCCGATCTTCTACAGCAAGGCGAAGCTCCGGATGATCCAGCTCATCGAGCGGGAGACGAAGAAACTGAGCGAGCCGCAGACGATCCCGCCGTACTTCTCGGCGTGCCGCCACGCCGCCCGCGAGGACGTCGAGCGGATCTACGAGTTCTCCGAGACGTCCTCGACGCTCGGAACGATCACGGGCGTCGAGCCCTTCTACGTGCAGATGGACATGGCGAAGCTCGTCGAGAAGCCCTTCGCGATCTTCGGCCGCACGGGCACGGGCAAGTCGATCCTCAACAAGCTCGTGTGCCTCGGCATCCTCGGGAAGACGCCGGCGTCCGTGCTCATCTTCGACATGCACTCGGAGTACGGCATGTTCAGCGCGACGGACAACACGGAAGGCCTGAAGTTCTTCTTCCCGGGGAAGGTCGAGATCTTCTCCCTCGACCCGAAGAACAAGGAGGCGAAGCCGTTCGTCCTCGATCCGCGGGAGATCACGCCGGAAGACCTGATCGTCGCGTTGCAGGACTTCACGCCGGCCATGGTCGACACGCTGTACGAGATCAACAAGACGCGCGGCGGCGCGGACCTGATCTCCGCGATCCGCGAGGCGACGATGGAGATGCTCGGCCAGGAGCGGACGCACGAGATGTCCCTCCAGGGGCTCAAGCGCCGCATCGGACGGCTCGACCGCCTGCCGTTCCTCCGCGACACGAAGGAGGGCCAGCGCGACGCGTTCCACCACATCCTCGCCGCCATCCGCGATGGCAAGAGCGTCGTCCTCGACTTCGGGGACTACGGGACGGAGCAGATGGTCTACCTGTTCGTCGCGAACGTCCTGTCGCGCCGGCTGTTCGACCTGTACACGGAGCGCAACGAGGAATACCCGCGTCTCGTCCTGTTCCTAGAAGAGGCGCACAAGTTCCTCGATCCGAACATCGCGCCGTTCGCGCCGACGTTCAGCCGGCTCGCGCGGGAGACGCGGAAGTTCAACCTCATCCTCGCCCTCGTGGACCAGAGGCCGGTGCGCATCTCCGACGAGGTCCGGAGTCAGCTCGCGAACCGCCTCGTCATGTCGCTCAAGGAGCCGTCCGACGTCGAGGCGGCCCTCGCCGGCGTGCCGGACAAGAAGATGTGGGAGAACATCATCGCGAAGCTGCCGTTGCGGACCGTCGCGGTGATCGGGGACGCGATCCGCATCCCGACCGTGATCGACGTGCTGCCGTACGACGACCTCAGCGTGCGGGAGCATCTCCTGGGGCCCAGCGTCATCGACGCCGGCAAGCTACGGAAGATCGCGAAGCGCGCCGACGACGTCTTCGGCCGCGGGTAGACATCGGCCGAGAGAACGCCCGCGGTGTCTTTTTATAGGGCGATCCGAATCGTTTCGACGTGGCTGCCTTCGACGTGCCTCTCGTCTCCGGCGAAGCCGCTGTGATCATCGGCATCATCCTCGTGATCGTCGGCCTCGCGCTCGCGTTCTGGGGCCATGGGATCTGGTCGAGCGTCATGTCCCTGATCGGCGCCCTGTTAGGGAGCGCCGTGGGATTCCTATTCGGGACGGGGTTCGGCGTGGTCGCCGCGCTGCTCCTCGCGCTCGTCGGCGCGATCATCGGGTCGATCTTATTCACGAAGCTCGTGAAGGTGGCGCTCGCCTTCGTCGTCGGACTCCTCGCGGGCGCGGCGGTGTACGCACTCCTCCGTGGCCAGGCCACATTCACCCCAGGCCAAATGGACCCGCCGCTCATCGCCGCCCTGCTCGTCCTGGTCGTCGTGTTCGGGATCTCGTATTACTTCATCGACGACTTGATCGGCATCATCACGGCGGCACTCGGAGGGCTGCTCCTCGCGGGCGGCCTATACTTCCTCCAGGGCCCCGGAAGCGGTACGACGTCGGCCCTCGCCGGGCTCGGGGTGTTCGTCCTCGGGGCGGCCACGCAGACGGCGACGATCCGTCGCCGGAAGCGCGCGCGGGCGGCGGCCACGGCTTCCCCGCCTCCTCCTCCGTGAGCCGTCCGACGACTCAGGTCCCCGGCATTCGCCCTTGGACGACCTCGGAAATCCACTGCACGATCTTGCGGTAGGCGTCCTGCCCTTTTTCTGTTAGGCCGACGCGGACGTGGCCGTCGGCGGAGTCCTCGAGATACACGAGCTCCCGATCCTGCATCCAACCCAGGTACCGAGAGAAGATGTCGTAGTTGACGTTCGAGGCGACTTGCAAGTGCGTGCGGAGCATCGGACCGTTCGACCCCCACAGCCGATCGAGGATTCGAGCGACGACGTAGAGGTCGGGGCGGTCCATGGCCGGCATCCCTCACCCCGAAAGGATCCGCCACAGCTCCGCTTCAATCGTCTCGCGGCGCTTCTCCCAATCCCGTCGGTCTCGCTCGTCCTGCCCCCGAACCTCGCGGATCCATGAACGCACGAACCATAGACCGCCGAGGCCGAGGAGGGCACCGAAGCCCCCGAGGAACGCCCGCCACTCCAGGGGTAGCGGCGTAACGATCGCCAACATGGAAAGCATCACCGCGCCGTACGCGAAGACGAACATCGCGAGGCCCGCGACGGGATCGTGCCAGAACCGACGGCGCCGACGAATCTCCCTCCAGTACGGCGAACGAAGAGCCGCCCGGAGGAGAAGTTCGAGGCCGCCTCGCGGCTCTCCCGACGGGGGGGCGCTAATCGCCTCCGCGGCCCAAAGGGCCCGGTAGAACGACGCATCTTGCTCGAGCTCCGCCGCGCGCCCCGAGGTCCCCTCGTGCACGAGCCACAAACCGAGCGCCGCGCCTGCACCGGATACCGCGGTGGCGATGATCGCGGCGGACGCCATCGCATCTGACGACAGGGGCACGTAGAGCGCGAAAGTCACGAACAGGATCGCCCAGAGGACGACGGCGGCGAGGAGCACGAGCCCGATTGCGTTCTGACCGGCCTCCCTCTCGTACTCGAGCGCCTCCGAGGAGAGGCGCTGGGCCTCGCTGAGTCCTTCGATGAGGAGCGATCGCACGTCCGCCGGAGGGAGCATTCCCAAGGGGGGTAGGGCCGAGAGGAGCGGCGCCACTCGGGATCGAGCGAACCGGCGCGCCCGGAAGTGAATGAGCAGCGCGACGACGATCGAGGCGATCGCGACGTAGCCGATCAGCGCGAGGATGAGGACCAGAGCCCATCCCTTGGTCGTCGCGTCCACTTCGTACCGAATTTCCGAGCCCCCCTCCCAGGTTTCGCGGATGTGGAGCTTGAGGGCGGCGAGGGAATCGAATTTCACGCGGAGGACGTCCTTCGCAAATTCGACCGGATAGCCGGTGGCACGAATCCGATATGCGAGGTCTCGCCGCACCGCATGCGGGGGTGCGGGGACCGTGGCGAGGAGCGGTTTCCGAAGGAACAAGACGACGAGCACCCCGAGGAAGAGGATCGGGCCGCCAAAGATCAGGAAAAAGACCGGATCGATCAATGCCGTGGCATCCTTCGAGACCATCGTCCCCGGGCGGCTTGAGAGTAACTCCGCCACGCGGAGTTCCCCGTAGCACTTTCACCCACCTCCCCGCCGCCCCGGACTTTATATCGCCATCCCCATCGAATCCCCGGGGAGGATTCGCGATCGCGCTCGCCGCACAGACCATCGTCGTGCCGGAGGCTCGCGTCGCGGCGCGTCCGGCCCTCACGACCCTCGTTCCCACCCTGGACCGGATCCTCGGTCCGTTCGAGCGGGGCAAGATTACCCTGGTCGACAGCGGCTCCAACTTCGTGTTCCACCTCACGACCCTCCTCTGCGTCCGCGCGGTCATGGAGGGCCACGAAGTCGTCTTCCTCGACGGCGGGAACTCCGTGGACCCGCACGGGATGGTGGCCCTCGGGAAACGCGTCGGGCTGACGCGGGAGGAAGTCCTGCCCCGCGTGCACGTGGCCCGGGCGTTCACGTGCCATCAGATGACGACGTTAATATTGGATATGCTGGATAAAAAAATGGGAGAGACCCGGGCGGGGATGGCGGTCCTCGCGTGCCTGCCGGAGATGTACCTCGACGAGGACGTCGAGGTGGGCGAGGCCCACCAGCTGTTCCAGCGGTCCGTGCGGGCGATCCGGCGCACCGTCGCGGAACGGGACGTCGTCGGCTTGGTGACGAACGCCGGCCTCGCAAAGCTCCACCGGCGCAAGTCGATCCGGCGGGAGCTGTACGAAGGCGCGGACCGGATCGTGCGGATCGCGCACGGGAAAGGCGGCGTCCTCATCCACCGGCTCGACACGGGGACGTCGGAATGGTACGCGTCCGTGCCGCCGGACCAGACGACCCTGGACGACTTCGATTCCGCGCAGCCACGGATCCTCGGCTTCCGGGAGACCGGAGGCTGGCGAGGGATTCGCGAAGGCGGCTACCTGCGCTTCGGATGGTGACCTCGCGCTCGTCCGGGACGTCCGGCGCGCAGGTAAATACCGGCCGCCCGGTGCCGCGGGCATGATGCGGCTCCTCTACGCGGGAATTCGAGTCCGAGACCTCGAACGATCCGTTCGGTTCTACCGGCAGGTCTTGGGCATGCGGGTGTCGCGGAGAGGGACGATGAGCCACGGCGGCATCTGGGTCGAACTCAAGAGCCCGGGATCGCCCCAGCGGCTCGAACTGAACTGGTATCCCCCGGGTTCGCGGTTCCACACGCGGTATCGGAAAGGGGAGGAACTCGACCATCTCGCGTTTCGGGTCACGAATGTGGAACGCACGTTCCGGGAAGTCACCGCGAACGGAGCCCGGCCGGAGGTCCCGCCGTTCCGGGAGTCGAGGTACGCCTTCGCCTTCGTGAGCGACCCCGACGGAATCTGGATCGAACTGCTCGGGCGGGTGCGCGAGTCGCGGAGCAAGGATCCCGAGTGAAAGCTCACACGATCTGGGTCACCGCGGACCAGACGAGCCACGCAGCGAAGGCGACGAGGCTGACGATCGAGAAGACTAGGACGCGGTGGTAGGCCCGCGCGAACCGACGCTGCGCCTCCCGCACCGCGAGGGGGAACGCCGTGATCCAGAGGACGAGGCCGCCGTAGAAGCCCACCAGCACGGGGGGACCGAGCTGATTGATCAGGACGAGGCCGGCGGTCAGCCACCAGAGGATCGGGTAGGGGCTCGTGATGTTCACGGAGAGCCCGGGCACGTAGGATCTCGCGCGTTCCTCCGGTCGCGGCTCGAGGATCGCCTCCGTCCGGCGCCACGCGCGGCCGGCCATCCAGGCGAAGTACGCCATCACGGCGGCGCCGATCAGCGCGACGAACGGCACGTACGGTTCCAAGACGGAGACGGCGGAGCGGGCAAGGACCGCCAACGTCAGGAAGACCGTGTCCGCGGTCGTCGCGCCGAGACCGACGAGGAAGCCGGCGCGCCACGAGCGCGTGACCGTGCAGGAGGCGATAATCGCGTTCACGGGACCCGGGGGCGCGGCGAGGGAGAGGCCTATCGCGACGCCGGCGCCGATCGCGACGAGGACGTCGAGGACCACGCGGACGCATGGCAGCTTCCCCTTTGAAACCGCGGACTCCGAACGCCTCCGAAGGACGGACGGCCTGCTTCGGGCAAGCCTTATACCGGCCGCCACTTTCGTCGGCGCGTGCGAATCGGCGGCTCGACGTACAGCCGCGAGCCGTTCCCGAAACAGGTCGCGGAACTGCGGGAGTCGGGATTCGACTATGCGGAGCTCGACCTGACGTGGGTCTCCCTGGATCCGGCGGCGCTTCAAGATGCGGCGGAGGACCTCGCGGAGAAGATTCCGCTGGAGACGGCGCACCTGCCGCCGTCCCGCTTCCACCAAGCCGACCTCGCTCGGTTCGTCGGGTTCATCGACGCCCTCGCGCCGATCGGCACGCGCATCTTCAACGCGCACTTCATGGAGGCCCGGTCCGCCCCGAGGACGTCCCCGGAGGCGAAGACCTCGTGGTTCGCGGACCTCGTGAAGGCGGCGGCGGACCGCGGCGTCGCGGTGACTCTCGAGAACGTCGACGAGCCCCCCGACGTCCTTCGCAAGGCCCTCGACGCGATCCCCGACTTGCGGTACTGCCTCGACGTCGGGCATGCGCACCTCGACAAGCGGGCCGACGGCGGTCGGACGTACCTCGCGGCGCTCGGCGACCGCCTAGCGCTGGCCCACATCCACGACAACCACGGCGGCCACGGCGAGGTGGGGGACGAGCACCTGCCGTTCGGCCAGGGAGGAATCGACGTGGAGCGGGACGTCAAGGCGCTGAAGGCGCGCGGGTACGATGGGCCCGCGACCCTCGAGATCTTCAAGGGGACGCCGGACGACCGACGGGCGTGCCTCCGGAAGATGCGCCGGTGGACGAGGGAGTAGGGCGAACCTGCGTGAGGCGGCCCCGGCTCAGGTGATCCGGACAACCTCGATCTGCTGCGCGAGCTGCTTGAGCTCCCGACCCTGCAGGACCTCCGGCGGCATCGCGACCAGGAGGATCTGTTGCCCCTTGGCAACCTGTTCGACGACTTCCCGGAGGAACGCCAAGACGGACGGGAAATCGTTGCCCTCGACCAAGTCCTTCAGGCAATCGATGAGGACGACCCCGACGGGGTTCGACCGGAGGAAGTCCCGGACGTCCGAAGCCATGGCGTCCAAGGAGGTCGCGAGGACCAAGCCGCTCCTCGTGCCCCGATTGTCTCCGAGCCAGACGGTCTTCGTGTGCGGCAGCTTGAAGGCCCGTTGGACGTCCATCGGGTTCCGGCGGGTGAGGACCAGGCCCGACCGGCCCATCCGGGTCACGTGCTCGAGTGCCCGCATCCCCGCGGCGGGTTTCTGCTCGTCCACGAGGTACGCGCCTCCCGGCCGGAGATCGCGCACCGAGATCGCGGGATCCGGCGGAGGCGTCCCGCCTTTCGCGAGCAGGCCTCCGAGGGAGGGAAGCCGGCCGGCGCGCGGGGCCTCGGCGGCGGCCGGGCCGGCGTCGGACGAGGTCTTTCGCCGTCGGACGACGAAGAACAGGAACAGGGCGACGGCCGCGATCCCCGCGACGGCGCCTCCGACGACGAGGACCGTCGGCAGGACCACGGCGGCGTCGGTCGTCGAGACCCGAACGACCTCGAGGGTGAGGGTCGCCGCCACCGGGCTGGCGGGATCTCGGTCCCGGAACTCGATGCGGACCGTCCCGTTGAGGATCTCGTCGGGGAGCAAGGCCGCGCTGTGCATCTCGTTGATCGCCGTGAAGACGGAAGTCATCTTCAGGCCCCACGCACCTGCGGTGAAGTTCCAGACGAACACGTCGAAGTTCTCGCCGCCCGCGGTGACGTTCCCCTCGACGTCCAGCGCCGGACTCCCACCGCCGACGCCGGTCACGGTTTGGACGACGTCGAGGTGGTAGGCGACCACCGTCGTCACGACGTCCACGTAGTCGAGCCACAAATCGGACGGGGCGACGTCGGACCCGAGCGCGTCGACGAACCGGATGGACACGTTCCCGGCGTCGAACTCGCTGGCCGCCAGGGCGTACGTCAGGACCTGGTCCACCGTGCCGGTCAGGGTCAGCCGCGGCGTCCAGACGGACGGCGGCGTCAAGACCTGGACCGAGACGCTCTCGTCGGAGACGTGACCCCTCAACCGGAGATTGTGCTGCGGGCCCGTGGCGACCCCGGTCCAGTCGTACCGCAGCGCCAATTCGTAGACGAGCGGCTGGTACGTCGCCCGGACGGCGTTCGCATCGAGGTCGATCGTCTCGGGCGAGCCTTGCGGGCTGTGCGTGATGCTCGTGGCGATGTTTGCCCCGAAATCCGACGGGGTCCACGGGTGACCCGCGCAGGTCGTGAAATCCAGGAATGTGTAGGCGTTTGGATCCGTGCCGGGCAGGCTGCCCGTCGTCTGCGCGGGACACCAGCCCACGCCGCCATCCCAGGAGATCGTGATCGTGAGACGGTCGTTCCCCGGATCGAAGGCTTCGTATCCGACCTCGACGCGGGTGATCGAGGAAGCCGCCGGGACGCTGAAGCCGAAGCCCTGGAAGACGCCGGCGTCGCCGCCCGCTGACGAAGACGCGTAGGCGCCGTCGGACGCCATGCCGTTGGCACAGGCCGTCCACGTGCAGCTGGGGTCCGTTGCGGTCGGGTTGCTCTCGACGACGACCGGGAGGGCCGTCGCCTCGCGATACTGGACGTAGACGCCGTCGGAGCTTTGCACGTCCGCCGGGAAAGTCCCCGCGATCCGGGACCCCTGGCTCAGGTTTTCGATCGAAGGATAGGCGAGGGGATCCGGGGCGACGTCGGCTTCGCGCATCGTCTCGCGCAGGCCATCCTCGGCCTGCACGCCCGCCGGTCCGTCCGTGGTCCCGGCGAGGACCTGTTCCCCCGAGACCGAGAACGCGGCCGCCCTCGCGGGCGGAGCGGAGAGCAGGACGGCGGCCAGCGTCAGGATGACGAGCGTGGCGCTCGCCCGTCCGCGCGAGGACGGGGCCGGAGCTTCCGCCGCCTTCGATGGCATGGGAACCCGTGGGTTCCTTCGAGGCGGTCCGGACCCGCTTAAGGATTCGGCCGTGACTATCAGCCGTGCAACCATGCCATGGGGCGGCGAGTAGTTTCGGTCATCCCCTCCCCGCTCGTTCTTAGGGGCGGCCGTCCTGGCACGCCGGGGACGCATGGGCCGCACGATCCCGACGTACCGGCTGCACCTCGAGTCAATCCTGAACGACTGGATGGACTACCGCCGCGCGCTGCGCGAGAAAGACCGCGAGGCGTTCGACCGCCTGCTGAACAAATCGAGGCAGCACGCGAGCGCCGCGAGCTACTGCGCCCACATCGATCCGTCGATCCTCGCGATCCTGTCGATCCTCCTCGAGATGGAGCGGGAGATCGAGGCCCTTCGAAAGTGGGAATCTTCTTCAGGGATGGGCGAATCGCGGCCTCATGCGGATCCGTGATGCGACGCCGGCAGACCGGGTCGCCCTCGAGCGCATCGCGCGGGAGTCGTTCGACGGCGTCCGCGCCCTCCTGGCGGTGCGGGGTTTGCGGCGCGCGCGGCCCCTCGTCGTCGCGGAGGAGGGCGGGACCTTGGTCGGCTTCCTCGAGGGACGGCTGCTGCGCGGCCGGACGCGGATCGGGCACGTGTACGCCGTCGCCGTCGACCCTCGCATGAGGCGACGCGGCATCGGGCGCCGGCTCGTCGGCGAGGCGCTGCGGCGCTTCGATGCGGGAGGCGCCAAGCGCATCGTCGCGTCGGTGCCTCGGGACCACGAGCCCTCCCGGTCCCTGTTCGCGGCGTCGGGATTCCGCGAGGCGCCCCGCGAGGCCCTGTGGCGCCTGTACCGGTGGCGTGCGTTCCGGATCCGCCTGCGGATGATCCTCGCGCCCCACGAGGTCTTCCTCGTGCGCACTTTCACCGACCCCTCCCCCGCATCGGCTCAAGGCGCCTGAGACGCCTGTCGTGGACCTCCGGGGGAGACGCGACGCACGGGTGGATCATCGACGCCTATGGGGACTACGACCGCGATTCGATGGTCCTCTGGCTCTGGAACGAGCACGGGGCGCACCGGATCGAGGACGCGCGGTCATGGCCGACGTTCTTCCTGCACGCGCCGCCGGGCGAGCTGCCCGCGATCCGACGACGGATCGAGATCCTCGACGGCGTGCGGGAGGTCCGCGAGGTCTCGCGGCGGATCGCCCTCGAGGACGACGAGCCGAAGCCCGTCCTGGAGATCGTGCCGCGGCACTACCGCGACATCCGCAATCTCGCGCACATCTTCGACTCGAACGGCGGGTACGTGGACCATCGGCTGTTCAACGTGGACCTGCGGTTCAGCCAGCGGTATGCGATGGAGCACGACATCTTCCCGATGGGGCTCGTGCGCTACGCGAACGGCACGTGGACCGCGGAGGAAGAGCACTTCGCCCTCGACTACCCGCTGCCGCCGCTGAAGAAATCGCTGCTCGACGTTCACGTGGACAATCCGGCGGGCATCCCGCGGATGCAAGACAAACTCCTCGGGGCGCGCCTCGACGATGCGGACATCGACGGATCCGAGGAGTCGATCCTGCGCGGCATCGATGAGACCGTGCGTTCGAAGGATCCGGACATCCTCATGACGGATGGTGGCGACGCATTCACGATGCCGTACTTAGCGCGAAAGTCGGCGGAACTCGGCGTGTCGATGCAACTCGGACGGGATGCGGACAAGTTCGCGGAGCGCAAGGGGAAATCGTACTTCACGTATGGGAAGATTGTCTACAAGCCGGGCCAGTACATCTTGCGTGGTCGTCTGCATCTGGATCGCGGGCACTTCGCGTATCGGGAGAGCGACTTCGCGGGCCTCGCGGAATTGTCGCGGTTGTCCACGTTGACGCCACAGGAGCAGGCACGACTCACTCCGGGAACCGCCATCACCGCCATGCAAGTCACACAGGCGTACAAGGACGACTGCTTGGTCCTCTGGAAGAAAAACAGACCCGAGGAGTTCAAGACCGCAGAGGATCTCGTGCGCGGGGATCGCGGCGGGTTCATCTTCGAACCCGAGGTCGGATTGCACGAAGGGCTCTACGAACTCGATTTCTACGCGCTATATCCAAACATCATGATGAAGTTCAACATCTCGCCGGAGACGCTGGGTTGCGCATGCTGTGAGCTAGACGGGCGAACGGTACCGGAACTGAAGTACCACCTCTGCACACGCCGCGTCGGGCTGATTCCAAGGGTCCTGAAGCCCGTGCTGGAGCGGCGCCGGTATTACAAGAAGATGAAGAAGGAACCGGGACCCTTGGAGGAGGTTTACCGTGGCAGGGACACGATTCTCAAGTGGCTCCTAGTCACAACATTTCGGTTATACCGGATACAAGAACGCCCGCTTCGGCCGCATCGAGTGCCACGAGGCCATCAACGCTTACGCGCGCGACATCCTCGTTCGCACGATGGAGATCGCGGAGTCACACCGCTACGAGGTCGTCCACGGCATCGTCGATTCGGTCTGGCTGCGGGCCAAGCCCGACGCGGAGGACATCCGCAAGGTGCAGGACCTCATCGCGGGGTCCACGGGCCTCCCGATCGAACTCGAGGGCCGCTACAAGTGGGTCGTCTTCCTGCCGTGCAAGACGACGGGCGTCGGTGCCCTGAACCGCTACTATGGACTTCTTGACCACGATGAGTTCAAGCTTCGCGGCATCGAGCTGCGCAAGCACGACACCCCGGAGTTCATCAACATCTGCCAGGAGGCCATGCTCGGAGAGCTGAGCCTCGCGTCGAACGCCGCGGAGTTCCGCGAGCGCATCCCGAAGGCCGTCGACATCCTCCGGTGGACCGCGAAATGCGTCCTCGACCGCGCGATCCCCGTGCACCAGTTCATCCTCACGAAGAACATCTCGCGCGCCCTCCCAGAGTACGTCGTCCTCACCGCCACCGCGGCGGCCCTGAAGCAGATGGAGAAGCGCGGCTTCACGGTCGAGCCGGGCGAGTCGATCCGGTACGTCCTCCTGAACGCCCGCGCCCGCGACTCCGAGCGAAAGGTGCGCGTCGCGGAGTTCCTCCAGGGGGACGAGGAGCCGGACGCATGGGAGTACATCCGCCTCCTGTGCCGATCCGGACAGACGCTCCTCGCGCCGTTCGGGTACACGGAGGAAAGGCTGGCCGCGATGTGCAAGGATCTCTCCGAGGTCTCGATTACAAACATTCCCGAACGAGCGATCGCGATCCAGGAGGACTACAAGTCTCAGGGGGAGAGCCGCAGCCGCGCCCGCGGCGGGGTCGGATACAAGAAGCCGTGGCGGATCGAAATGGACGAAGCGAAGCCCGGTGAAATTCCGGACGAGTTGTGATCCTGCGTCCCTGCTCACTCGACGGGGAACGGCTCTTCCGTCAGGCCCTCCGCCGCGGCGACGAGCTTCGTCACGCGCTGCTCGGAATCCACGAGGATCGCGTGGCAGCGTCGGTACAAGGCGAGCCCTTCCTCGAAGACGGCGAGCGCCCGGTCGAGCGGCAGATCGCCGCGGGACAGCGCGTCCACCGTGGCCTCGAGGGCCGCGAGGGATTCCTCGAACGTCGGTCCATCGGTCATGGTGCCTCCTCCGGATTGACGCGAACATGAATCCGGCCGTCCTGGAAGCGCACCGCAAGGGCGTCTCCCGAATCGACCTCGGCGGCGCGCGCGACGACGTGCCCGTCTTCCCGCTCCGCGATCGCGTAGCCGCGCTGCAACGTCGCGAGGGGACTGAGCACGTCGAGTCGGCGGCCGAGGGCGTCGAGCCGGTCCCGATGCCGGGAGAGCTCGCGCGGGGCGACGGCCGACAACGCGGCATGCGAACGTTCGAGCAGGACACGGTTCGCCTCGACGCCGCGGCGCAGGGCGCGGGGCGACATCCGCTCTCCGAATCCGGTAACGCGTCCGCGGGCCGCGCCGAGGATCTCCCGGATCTCCTGGAGGAGACGGTGGCCCGCGTCGTTCACCCGCGCCGTCAGTTCGACCGAATCTGGAGAGACGATCTCCGCGGCCGCGCTCGGCGTCGGCGCGCGCACGTCCGCGACGAAGTCCACGATTGTGACGTCGGTCTCGTGGCCGATCGCGCTGACGACGGGCACGCGGCACGTCGCGACGGCCCGGGCGAGGCCTTCGTCGTTGAAGCACCACAGGTCCTCGAGGGATCCGCCGCCGCGCGCGACGATAACGACGTCGACGCGGTCCGCGACGAACGCGAGCGCCCGTCGTAGGCTCGCCGGCGCCTCCGGGCCTTGGACGAGCGCGGGCGCCACGATGACGTGCGCCAGGGGATAACGCCGGCGGAGGATCGTCACGATGTCGTGCACGACCGCGCCAATCTCCGACGTGACGACGCCGATCCGTTGCGGGAACGCCGGGAGGGGACGCTTCCGGGCCGAGTCGAACAGCCCTTCGGCCGCGAGCTTCTTGCGCGTCCGCTGGTAGGCGGCCCAGAACGCTCCGACGCCGGCCGGGGTCGCGGCGTGGACGAGCAGCTGGACGGTCCCGCGGCGCGGGAAGACGTCCACGTCGCCCGACACGACGAGGTCCATGCCGTCCTCGAGGTCGAAGCCGAGCCCTGCGGCGTCGTCCCGGAAGAGGACGCACGCGAGCTGCGACGTCGCGTCTTTCAGGCTGAAGAAGACGTGGCCCGCGGGCGCGCGCTGGAAATTGCTGACCTCGCCGCGCACCAGGATCCGCGAGAGGATCGGGTTCGCGTGGACCGTCTCGCGAATCAGGCGAGCGAGCTGCGTGACCGTGAGGGCGGGCGGCAGCCCCGGACGCGTCTCGTACGTGACGGCGATCGGATCCATGATCCCCCGGCCGATTACGGCCGGAAAGGCATATCAAGTCGAAAGGGGGAGAGGTGGCCGAAAGTGCGCCGTTCCGCCATCAATGCCGGAGCGAGAGGATCCGACAGGAGGCGCAGCGGAACCCGTCCAGGTACACGTTCCCGCCCGCGTTCGTGCCCTTGATCCGCTCTCCGCCGAGGCCCAGGACGGTCTTCTTCGTCGTCCATTTCGCGCCGTCGATGAAGCTCTCCGTGCGAAGATAGCCGGACTCCATCGGGCGTCCGCATTGCGGACAGTTCACACACATGCATCGGCGGAATCGCGTAAGGACCTTTGTCCCGTCCACCGGACGAGGCCTAGCGCGCCGCGAGGAGATCCTTCGCGCCGAGGAGCGCGTGGAGTCGCACGCCGATCTCCGCGAGCAGGATCCGGCCTCCCTCCTCCCGGTCGACGACGCACACACAATCCTCGACGGCCGCGCCGTGCCCGCGCACCCGCTCGATCGCGGCCCGCAGCGTGCCACCCGTCGTGACGACGTCTTCGACGAACAGGACGCGCTCGCCCTTCCCGAGGTCCCCTTCGACGTCGTGCTTCGTCCCGTGCTCCTTCGGCGCCTTGCGCACCATGAGGTACGGCTTGCCGCTCGCCAGGCTGACGGCGGCGGCAATCGGCACCGCGCCGAGCTCGACGCCCGCGATCCGATCCGCCGTGCGGGCATACGGCGCCATGGCGTCCGCGATTGCGCGCAGGAGGTCCGGACGCGTGATCGCCTTCTTGATGTCGACGTAGTATGAGGACGTCTTGCCGGACGCCAGGGTGAAGGTCCCGAGCTGCAGCGCGCCGGACGCCTTCAGCGCCGCGACGAGTGCCACGCGGTCGATCTCACCAGGGTTCATGTTTCTTCCCGATCCGGTATCCGACGACGTTCACGGCCCGATGAAGCGCCGGCGTAATGACGATGATGGCGAGGAGGCCGAGGAGCGCGTCGCCGGAGAAGAACCTCGGCACCGACCATGTGGGAATCGCGAGGCTCAGCAGGAGACCGCCGACGACGAAGTCGTACTGGTCGAGGCCCGGGGCCTTCGCGCCGCGCGGCAGGTGCCTGCGTCGCTTGATGAACGCACCAACGAGGTCGCCGAGCAGCGCGCCGAATGCGAGGAGCGCGGATGCGACGAACGCATCGGCGTACGGTCCGAACGACCAACGCGATTCCGGCGCAAGGGCGTTGAATGGAACCGCCAGCACGAGGCCGAGCAGCGCGCCTGACGAGGTCCCGCCGAGGAGGCCGCGCCATGTCTTCCCGTCGCCGAAGAGTCTCTCGCCGTCGCGCAGCGTCCGCCCGAAGTCGATTGGCGTGCCGCCGCCGAAGACCACGGCCATGGGGTTCGCGACGTACGCGGGGAGGAAGAACCAGAGCGCCTGCGCGATCGCCTCGAGCGCCATCGGGGCGCGGAAGGGACGACACCAGATATAGGTAATCCCATGGCGCGCCGCGGGTGGCCTTTCCTCCACCTACCTCTGTTTAGAGGTAGAAATCCGCGGAGCGGCGCATCGTGCAGTGGTCTCACGCGGTCCGTTCGAGCCGCGCGATCCGAGCGGCGAGGTCGGACTGCACCTTCCGGTGGTAGGCGATGAGCTTCTTCGCGGCCTCCCGACGCGACCCGGCTCCGCGCGCCGGTCCGACGTACTCCTCGCGCCTCTCGCTTCGGCCGTCGCGCCGCTCGTAGTGCCAGAAATACAGGTACTCGTTCCCATCGATCCGTCGCACGCGGAGACCACAGCCGACCCGCATCCGGGACCTCCGTTCTACCTCTGTTCAGAGGTAGATGTGGACGGGAGGGATGAACCTTCCGGTGGGGTGCGCGAACGCCTCTTTTCGGGAGTGATAATCTCCGCAACACCCCTTTATAGCGAGAGCCGGCTCGCTCGCGGGCCGTCCATGGACCGTCTCAAGACGTACGTCGAAGGGTTCGACGACGCCCTCGGCGGCGGCATCCCCCGCGGGTCCGTCGTGCTCGTCGCCGGCACCCCGGGCACGATGAAGACCGCGCTGACCTTCTCGATCCTTTACGAGAACGTCAGGGCGGGCTCGAAGGCGCTGTACATCTCCCTCGAGGAGAGCCAGGAGGACCTCCGGGCGGCGATGACGGACCTCGGGATGACCGGCCTGGACGACATGGAGCTGTACGTCCTCGACATCGGCCGGATCCGGCTCGAGCACAAGGACGAGGAGCTGTCGAAGAACTGGCTCGACGTGCTGCAGAAGTACATCGACCAGCGCGTCCGCGTCAACGGGTTCGACCTCGTCGCCGTCGACAGCCTTGCGGCTTTGTACAGCCTGAGCCACCTCGCGAACCCGCGGCGCGACTTGTTCCACTTCTTCGGGTTCCTCAAGGCCCTCAAGGCCACGTGCTTCCTGATCTCCGACGTCCCGTCCGGGTCGAACGGCAAGCTCACGGCGTTCGAGGAGGAGTTCCTCGCCGACGGCATCCTGTCTCTGCGCCACGTCGAGAGGGGCGAGGCGGACGTGCAGCTGCGCCTGCGGTGCGTCAAGATGCGGCGGGCGCGGCACGAGCACGGCTACTACGCGCTGACGCGGGACGACGGCCGCTTCCGGGTCGCCCGGGCGACGTCACAGTGACGTCTTCTGGAGGAGCCGGAGGAGCGCCTCGGCGTACTTGCCCGCGAGCGTCTCGTTGCCGAACGTCTTCGTCGCCGCGGCCTTGTTCTCCTCGATCGCCTCGACCGTCTTCTCGAGGACCGCCACGACGTCCTTCCCGGGGGCGCGCCGGAACAGCGCGGCAATCGATGCTTCCGCGCCGACCATCACGACGAGCCGGCCGACCGGCAGGTGCAAGACGTACGTTCCTTTCGAGCGCCGCCCCGACTCCCGCCGGACCATGTCGGCGACTTCCGGTTGGTCGAGATAGGCGGTCGCGCCGGCCTTCGCCAAGACGTCGCGGCCCCGCCGCAAGATGACGAGGGCGAGCGCGTTCGACTCCTGGTCCCGCGCGAGATCGGACCAGAACGCCGCCTGGAGGGACAGCGACCGCAGACGCCGACGGAGGGCGGCCATCGCCTCCCGGTCTTGGGTCCGCGCCAGCTCCCGGAGCGCCGCCTCGAACTCCTTCGCCTCCCTCGGATGCAGCAGGTGCCGGAACGTCTGGAACTCCTGGCTCAGTGCGTCGAGCTCGGTCGAGGCGCGCGGCCGCGGGGCCTCCGGCATCGGGATCTCGGGGGACCCATCATCGGCGGACAAGGCAGGGATCTCCTGTTCGATCAGCTCGACCGCATCGGCCAAGCTCTTGTCGGGATGGCGGAGCATCGCCTCCGTGACGATCTTGCCGTGACCCTTCAACTCCCAGCGGAGCAGCTTGAGGGCCGCCTCGTCCCGCTTGGCCATCCCTTCACGCGCGGTCTGCAACGCCCCCGGGCTACAAAAGCATTCCTTCCGCGCAGGCGGGAGATTCCATGTTTGTCACAATTGAATATCTCCCTCGATAACGAGGACGCCAGGGCTTTATAACGTGTATCTCGTCGTGCGGATGCAATGGACGTAGAGGTCCCTATTCTCGAGACGTATGTCGACGGGTTGGACCGTGCACTCGGCGGCGGCATCCCGATTGGGAGCACGATCCTCGTGGCCGGTACGCCGGGCACGATGAAGACGTCGCTCATCCTGTGGATGATGCACGAGAACGCCCGGCTGAAAGGCACCAAGTCGCTCTACGTCAGCCTGGAGCAAGACATGGACAGCCTGCGGGCCGGGGCGCACCGGATGGGGATGAAGGGCCTCCACGAGTCGACGGTCTACATCCTGGACATGGGCCAGCTGCGGCGGGGCCTGCACCGCGCCGAGTCGTCGAAAGACTGGTTCACGATCCTCCTCGAGATCATCAAGGAGGCGGTCAACTCGAGCGGATACCAGGTCCTCGCGCTCGACAGCCTCGAGGCGCTCTACGCCCTCTCGGAGATCAAGACGCCCCGGAGGGAGATGTTCCACTTCCTCGGATCCCTGAAGGAACTCGGCTTGACGACGTTCCTGATCTCCGAGACGCCGTTCGGCTCGGGGCGGCTCGCGCAGTGGGGGGAAGACTTCCTCGCGGACGGCATCCTCAACCTGCGGCAGGTCGAGGTCGGGGAGACGGAGGTCCAGTTGCGCCTGCGGTGCGTCAAAATGCGGTGGATGAACCACGACCACGACGCGCTCGCGCTGAACCACGACGGGCAGAAATTCTTCGTCACCCACGTGATCTCCAAGAAGAAGTAGCCGGCGTCAGACCGGGTTGATGGGCGGCGCCGTCGGCGGCGCGGGGGGAGCGGAAGTTGGAACGGTCGGCGGCGCCGGGACCTCGCCTCGGTCGATCCGCCTCCACGCGAGGTAGTACGCCGCGGCGTACAGGACCGCCGGGACGACGCTCAGGAGGGACAGCCCCATTCCCGCCCCGCCCACCGCGTCCCCGAGTTCCGCCGAGTCGACCGTGCCCGTCGTGACGATCTCGTGCGCGACCTGCGAGGCGAGGGTCGGGACGAGCGGGAGGGTCGCCGCGAGGACCGCGATCTGCACGCCGACGGTCGCCCCGTAAGCGGCCCAGAGGACGACGCGACCCTCCGTCTTCTGCAACGCGTACGTGAAGAACACGGACGCGAGCCCGCTGACGAACGAGCCGGCGGCCGCCACGATCAGGAGGTTCGTGAACGCGTTGCCCAGGAGAAGTGTAAGCTGCGCCTCGGTCATCCCGGGCCGCACCTCCCCCACGGCGACGACGAGGATGACGACCGCGCCGATGACAGCGGTCGCGAGCCCGACGCAAAAGAGGACGACCGACACGACCACTTTGCGGCGATGCGCCGTCCCGAACGCCTTCCGGCCGACGATGACGAGGATCGCGCCGATCAGCGTGAGAATCCCTCCGATCGCCCCGAGGAGCGTGACCGGGATCCACGACAGCAGCACGCCGGCCAGGAGCACGAGGACGCCGGACTTCGTCCGGTCAATCTGCGTTCGACGTGCGGCCTCCCATGGCGGGGGGCCGACTGCGGATGGCGCGATCGCGCCGCAGTTCTCGCAGTACGTCCAGCCGGGCTCGTTCTCGAACCCGCATATCGGACAGGGAATCGACGCCGACACCGCTCCCGCCGCGCGGGACGGATGGCCCGGCTCCCGCAAAACCCTTTCGTGCGCAGGGAAAGGTTTTCAACGCGGACCGGCCTCGGATGGCGTCATGGAGAGTCCGGGGAGGGTCGATCGGTGGATCGCCTTCGAGCTGGGCCGGCTGAACGCCGGTCTCGTCGTCGAGAAGAAGAGCCTCGCCCGGCTCCTCGGCGAAGCGAATCCCGCGTGCCGCACCCGGGAGGGGGATGAGCACCCGTTCGACCGCGCGGCGCTCGACCGCCTCGCGGCCGTCCTCACGCGGGACGAGGCAAACGCGTTGCGCCTCCCGATCACGTTCCTCGTTTCCGGCGACTTGGACGATAGCGCGATCCTGACGGACGCGCTCGCCGCGAAAGCGCTGCGGGCGGTCGAGACGTTCGAACGGGCCTTCCCGTTCCGCGAGGGGCGGATGATCGTGCCCCATTCGCTCGCCCTGGACGTCGTGCGCCGCCACGGCGGGACGGTGCAGCTCGCGTTCGGCTAAGGCCCTTTCGGAGGCCCCGGCTTCTCCTTGCGGGATGCCCAGAAGTCCTCGGGCACGTCGTCGTAGATGGACCCCATCTTCTCGGCCTCTTCCTTCGCCTTCTGCGCCTCGACGAGCTCGGCGATCCGGTCCTTCCGGAACATCCAGTAGTGGATCCGCCACTCCCGGCCGTCGTAGAGGGTCGTCTCCTCCCGCTCCGTCGTCAGGATGCCGGAATCCTCGAGCATGTAGAACGCGTCCCGGTCTTCCGGCTCGAGGACGTTGTCGATGATCCGCTCCGAGTACCCGAAGAAGTTGAGGACGTGCTGGGCCATCGCGCGGGCCTCCTCCTCCTTCATGCCGGTCCGGTCGATCGAGTTCTTGATCGCCCGCGTGAGGTCGTCGACGGTCAGTGTGCCCGCAGGGCCTCTTTCCGACTTCGTCTTGATGGCCATGGGTCGCCTCGACCGCGCTTATGGGAAGTCCACCCTATTTAAGGATTCTGCGCCGCCGCTGCCCATTGATTCTCACGCACGGTATCGAATCTGAGAACGGGACGTCGACGGGCCGGAGCCGCCAAAAGATTAACGCGCGCGGCCCTCATATCGTATGCGGGATGGTGCACGGTGTGGACGTGGAGTGGGTGCAGACGGGGCAGGGCGGGGGCGTTTCGAAACAACCGGAGGAACTCGAGGGGGAGCTGAAAGAACTCCGGGACGAGGTTCGCCGGCTCCGCGAGCAGGTCGCCGCGTTCGCGTCCGCGACGAAAGGACTTGCCCGGGGGGACGAGCGCCTGCCGACGTTCGTCGGGCGCGTCGACGCATCCTTGGAGGGCGGGGTCCCGAAAGGCGCCGTGATCGCGATCACCGGCCCGGGCGGCTCGATGAAGACGTCGCTCGCCCTGTACATCCTCGCCCGGAACCGCGCCGCGGGTCGCCGCGGGGTCTACGTGACCGTCGAGGAGAGCCGGGAGTCGATCTTGCGGACGATGCGCCACCTCGGCCTCGAGACGGACGAAGACTTCATCGTCGACATCTCCCGCCTCCGCGTCGAACGCGAGGGCGCGGAAGAGATCCGCGACTGGCTCCGCGTCCTCCGGGACTTCCTCGTGCGCCGGAACCAGCGGGAGCCGATTTCCCTCGTCGTCATCGACACGCTCGACGTTCTCGCGTCGATGGCCCATCTGACGGACGTTCGGAACGAACTGTTCCACTTCTTCCACTTCCTCCGGTCGATGAGCGTCACGACCTACGTCGTCGCGGAGGTGGACCCGGTGCGGCCCGGCGTCGCGCACGACGTGATCTTCCTCGCCGACGGGGTGTTCGAGTTGCGGTTCAGCGGCGCGGGCGAAGGGAAGGTCCAGCTCCTCTTCCGCTGCGTGAAGATGCGCCACACGAACCACTCCCGGGACTACTTCGTGCTCCGGTACGACAAAGGCTTCGCGGCTCGGCCGTTCGAGACGGCGAAGCCGTCGCGGTGGGGCCGCGGGCGCGGATGAAGATCAGAACGCGCCCTTGATCTTCGCGCGGTCGATCTTGATCCCGGCGGGCGTCGCCATGAGGATGTTCTTCCCCACGACGGCGACGTCGCCGCCGCAGTCGCGGACGGCGCTCTTCAGCTCCGCCGTTATCCGCTTCAGCGCGAGCTCGTCGCTCGCGAGGCTCGTGTAGTCGATGAGCAGGATGTTCCCGTTGTACACGTGCGTCGTCAGGTCGCCGACGTCCTCGTAGCGGTAGACCTCCGCGACCTTGACCAGGTGTTCGACGGGCTCACCCAGCGCTCCGCCCTCGCCTTCGAAGCTCAGCTCGGCCAAGTCGATGTATGTATCCGCCTCCGCGGCACCGCCTTCGGCCAGTCGTCTAAATGGCTTTTTGATAAAGGCCATCCTACATCCCTTCTGCGCCGCCCCATAGTCGTGCCCACGAATTTAAATGTATCGCGGGGACGTCTTCGATGTGACAACGGGAGGCAGGAATTATCGATATAATCATAAGATAACCATGACCTTCCCTGCCACGGAGAGGTCCGGGGTCATAACGTTTAAGAAGGAAATGCCTCTGTCGACTTCCCGCCCATGGCCTACGACGTCATCGTGGTCGGCGGCGGTCCCTCCGGGCTCACGGCCGGCGTGTACGCCCGGACCCGGAAGCTCTCGACGCTCATCTTGGAGGCGCAGGCGACGGGGGGCCAGCTCGAATGGCTCTATCCGACGAAGTCCGTCTACGACTATCCGAGCTACATCGCAATCGAGGGGGGCGAACTCGGGCAGCTGTTCGTGCTGCATTCGCGGGAGAGCGGGGCGGAGATGCGGGCGGAAGAAGTCGTGGACATCCAACGCCAGCCGTCCGGTTTCAGGGTCGTGACCCGCCAGGGGAACACCTACGAGGCCCGCACGATCATCCTCGCGATGGGGATGGGGCTCTTCGAGCCGAAACGGCTCGGCGTCCCCGGCGAGGCCGAACTCGAGGGGGCCGGCGTCGCGTCGCGCGTCCGGGACTGGCGCGAGTACAAGGACAAGCGGGTGCTCGTCGTCGGCGGCGGCGACAGCGCGCTCGAGATCGCGTTGGAGATCGTCGCGACCGCGAAGGAGGTGCTGCTGGTCCACCGCCGCGCGGAGTTCCGGGCGATGGAGAAGAACGTCGAGGCCGTCTTGGCGAGCCCGGTCCAAGTGCTCATCGACTCCGAGGTGACGAGCATCGAGGGACGCGACAAGGTCGAACGCGCGGTCGTGTACGACAACCGCACCCTGAAGAAGAAAGTCCTCGACGTCGACGCGGTGATCGTGAACATCGGCTTCGAGCCCAAGATAACGCCGCTCCCGAAATGGGGGATCGCCTTGGAGGGCGAGCGGCTGATCAAGGTCCGCGCAGACATGTCGACCTCGGTGCCCGGCATCTACGCGTGCGGGGACATCGTCTCATATCCGGGCAAAGACAAGCGGATCGTCACGGGATGCGGCGAGGCCGTGACCGCCGTGATGTCCGTGTACAAGTACCTCAAGCAGCCGTACTGGGCGTGAGGGCCCGCAAGAGCGGCGGGAGCGAGTCCGGCGTCTCGATGAGGTGGTCCACGCCCGCGGCCTCGAGGCTCGCCCGCGTCCCGTAACCCCAGGTCACGCCGACCGTCCGGGCGCCGGCCGCCTTCCCCGCGCGCACGTCGGCCTCCGTGTCGCCGACGACGACGCACTCCTCCGACGTCACCCCGAGCCTCGCGGCGGCCCGGAGGACAGAATCCGGCGCGGGCTTCTTCCGGGCGACGGAATCTCCGCCGAGGACGACGCCGAAGGACGCGAACAAGCCCGTGACGCGCAACGCTTCGACCGCCGTGTCGGTGCGCTTGTTCGTGACGATGCCAAGACGCCACAATGTCAAGGACGCCAGCATCTCCGCGATCCGTGGGTACGGCCGCATGCCCTGCCGCACCGACGCGGCCTCGATCCGCTGGAACGCTCGGACCGCGCCCGCGAGCTCCTCGCCGGCCAAGGCGCACCGCTCCGCGTAGATCGTCTCGATCGGGGTACCGATCCATTGGGCCGCCACCGCACCGGGGAGGCCGGTCTTCCGGATCGCGGCGAGGCCGCCGTCGAACGCCGCCACCCACGCGTCCCGCGTGTCGAGGAGCGTCCCGTCGATGTCGAACAGAACGGCGCGCACCGGGCGCACGTCAGGCCTCCTCCTCCCCGAGCCGCCAGATCTCGTCCCCGACGTGGTGGATGGTCTCAATCGCCTTGCCTTTCTCCTCCCGCGCCATCGTCGGCCCATCCATCCGAGCCCGGCCGACGGCGAGGGGCCGGCGGTTCTTCTCGTCCTGCACCCAGACAATGTCGCCCTCCCGGATCGACGGATCCGCGTCGACGATCCCGGGCGCCATCACGTCGGCGCCGTTGTAGATGAACCGGACGGCGCCCATGTCGACCGTCACGGCGCGTTTCGTGCCGGGGAACGCGAGAAGGCCCCGGACCGTCGGCACGATGCCCTTGTCGAGCAGAAGTGCAAACGCCTCGTTGTCCCGCAGCAGGAGCCGGTGCGGGCCCGCTTCCGCCTCGTCGATCGGAGCGTCGTCCGCGGGCACCGCCATCCCGAACTCCGAGGCGAGCCGCGCGGTCCAGTCGGTCGCCTCCTTTCGGCGGAGCCGAGAACGCCGCCGAATCTTCAGCGCGACCATCGGATCTCCGGGAAGCCCGGGAGGCAGATAACCCTTCTCCGGTGATATCTATCCATGTACGTGAATCAAAATCAGTCCATCGCGACGGCTTCGGATTGAAGGCGGATCGCTCGGGTGTGGGAGGGATCGAGCCGCAAGGCGTGGTCGAGCATCCTCGACGCGCGGACCCCCTGCCCTTGCGCGCGCCACGCGATCGCCGCGTCGCACCAAGCGTCGGCGTCCGCCGGATTGAGGCCCAACGCGGCGTCGTACGCCGCGATCGCCTCCTTTGGTCGACCGAGCTCCAAGAGCTGGCGCCCCTTCCGGCGATACGCGACGTCGCGGCCGTCCGTCGCGGTGCGGATCACAGTGTCGCAATCGGCGAGCGCTTCCTCCGTCCGGCCGAGCGCCGCGTGCAGGTCCGCCCGGAGCAGGTGCGGCTCCGCCTCGGACCCTCCGACCGCCGCCAGCGCCGCCAGGGCCTCATCGAGACGGCCGAGCGACTGCAAGGCGCGAGCCCGCTCGATGGAGGCGTCCGGTCCCCCGCCCAGTTCGACGGCGCGCCGCAAGAGGTCGACCGCGTCCGACGTGCGGCCAAGGGCGCGGGTCGCGCGGCCTGCCGCCAACCACCCGCGCGGATCCTGCGGATGCTTCGCGCGCGCCTCGTCCGCCGGCACGAGCGCGTCCGCCGCCCGCCCCGTCGAAAGGAGGAGGCCCGCCAACCGCGCGAGGGCGTCGACGCCGGCGCCTCGCGCCGCGGCCGCGGAATACGCCTCGATCGCCTCCTCGGTCCGCTCGAGGTCTTCGAGCAGCCGGCCTTCGCCGTACCACAGCTCGGCGTTATCCGGCTCGAGGTCGAGGGACCCTCGGAAGCACCGAAGCGCCTCGTCGTAGCACCGTTCCGCCTCGAGCGCGTTCCCCATCTCTTCGAGGATCGCCCCTCGGAAGACCCACGCCTCGTCGTACTCGCCGCTCAAGATGAGGGCGTTGTTCAGCGCGTCCCGTGCCTCCTCGAGGCGGCCGAGATGGTGGAGCGCCTCCGCCTTCGCCATCCACGCGTGGTCGTAGTTCGGGTTCAGCTCGAGGCTCTGGCCGATCAGCTCGAGCCCCTCCTCGTGGCGACCGAGCGAGTCCAGCGCGTGGCCTTTCGCGTAGAGCGCGTAGTCGAAGTCCGGCTTGATCTCGAGGCTCTTGTCGTGGTACGTCAGCGATTCCGCATGGCGGCCCATCTTGTTCAGCGCGTTCCCGATGTTGTTCCACGCGATCTCGTACTTCGGGTTCACGTCGAGCGCCTTCTCGAAGTACGGGACCGATGCCTCGTACCGCCCGAGGTTGTACAGCGCGTTCCCCAAGTTGTTCCACAGGACCTCGTCCCCCGCGTCGAGGGCGAGCGCCTTCTCGTACGCCGCGACGGCCTCCTCGAGGCGGTTGATCCCGTGGAACGTGTAGCCCTTGTTGTACCACGCCTGCTTGTACGCCGGGTTGATGGCGAGCGCGCGGTCGTAGCATGAGAGCGCCTCCTCGTGGATCCCGAGCATGAAGAACGTGAAGCCCTTGTTGTTCCACGCCGCTTCGTTCGTCGGATCGACGGCGATCGCACGATCGTACGCCTCGACGGCCTCCTCGTACCGCTCGAGTGCGTACAGGGAGTCCCCGAGCCCCGTCCATGCCGCGCCGTCGTCCGGATTCAGGGAGGTCGCGGCCTTGTACGCCTCGATCGCGTCGTCGAGCTTGTTGAGCTCCGCGAGGAGCTGCCCCTTCCGCGCCCATGCGACCGCGTTCGCGGTGTCGGTGCGCACGAGCGCGTCGTAGGCGAGCAGCGCTTCTTTCGTCCGGCCGAGGCGGGCGAGCACGAGCGCCTTGTCGTACATCGCGTCCGGATAGTCCGCCTTGATGGCGAGCGCGCGGTCGTATGCCGAGAGCGCCTCCTCGAACCCGCCGAGCTGGGCATGTGCGTTCCCGAGGTTGTACGCCGCGATCTCGTACGCCGGGTCGACGCGCAACGCACGCGTGTACGCATGGATCGCGTCCCCGTGCCGGCCAAGGCCGTCGAGCGCGACGCCTCGGTTGTTCCACAGGACTTGGTCTTCGTACCCGAGGGCGACCGCGCGATCGTAGCACTCGAGGGCGACCGCGAATTCGCGCGCGTCCGCGTGTGCGTTGCCTCGGAGGAACTCCGCCTCGCCCCGGGCCACGTCTTGTGTCGGGGAGAGGGCGGCCAGCGCGAAGGCCAGGGGGAGGGCCATCGGCGACGCATCAGCCCCCGGGCCGATTTAAGCGTTCCGCGGTTACGGTCAGGGATGAGAGCATCCGTGGACCCGGGTCGTCGGCTTTAAGTAGAGACGCCTCCTTGGAGAGCGTTCGGGGCGACCGCGTGTCGACGATAGACGTGGAATCCTTCTCCAAGACGAAGGCGATGGAGCTGCCCCGGAACGTCGTCGTCGGACACGACGCGGTCCATCAAGTCGGCGAGGTGTGCCAGTCCCTCAAGCTCGGGAAGCGCGCGCTGATCGTCGCGGACGAGACGACGATGAAGATCGCCGGCGCGATTGTCGAGAAAGAACTCGGGGCGCGCAAAATCAAGACGGCGGTGTTTCTGATCCCCGACGCGACGACGGCGGAGGTCCGCGAGGCGGAGGAGAAGATCCGCAAGGGGACGTTCGACTTCGCCCTCGGCGTCGGCGGCGGCCGGTCGATCGACGTGGCGAAGTGCGCGTCCTACAACGCGGGCGTGCCGTTCGTCAGCGTGCCGACGGCCGCGAGCCACGACGGCGTCGTGTCGTCGCGCGCCTCGATCCTGAAGGACGGGGAGAAGGTGAGCCTCGCGGCGCAGACGCCGATCGCCGTGATCATGGACACCGCGATCATCGCGGAATCCCCGTTCCGCCTCATGGCAGCGGGGTGCGGGGACATCATCTCGAACCTCGTCGCGGTGAAGGATTGGGCGCTCGCGCGGAACCTGCGGAACGAGTACTACTCGTCGTACGCGGCCGCGCTGAGCGAGCTCGCCGCACGCCTCATCATCGAGAACGCGTCGACGATCAAGCCGCGGCTCGAGGAGAGCGCGTGGTTCGTCTGCAAGGCCCTCGTGTCGAGCGGGGTCGCGATGTCGATCGCCGGTTCCTCCCGCCCGGCCAGCGGGAGCGAGCACAAGTTCTCCCATGCCCTCGACCAGCTCGCGAAGAAGCCCGCGCTGCACGGCGAGCAGTGCGGCGTCGGCACGATCATGATGATGTACCTCCACGGAGGGAAGTGGGAGGAGGTCCGCGAAGCGCTCTTGGCGATCGGCGCTCCGACGACCGCGCGGTCGCTCGGGGTGACGGACGACGAGGTCCTCCAGGCGCTCGTGCACGCGCACGAGGTCAACAAGGAACGGTACACGATCCTCGGGGACGAGGGCCTCACCGCCGAAGCGGCGGAACGCCTCGCGAAGATTACGAAGGTCATCTGAGTGAAGTCCGCTACCTCTCGCTCGAATCGCCCTCGAGGACCTTGAACCGGTCGAGCGATGCGACGATGCCGGCCGCGATGCGCTCGACGTCAATCGAGAGATCGTACCTCCGGAAGTACGCCTGCAGCGCGCTCAGTCCGTGGATGAGGGCGTCTCGCGCCCTCGTGAGTCGAACCCAGGGCGCCTCCCCCGTCCGATCCACTCGGATCGCAGCCGAAAAATCAATGAACCATGAACGTCCGGCGTGCACGAGGATGTTGTACGCGCTCAGGTCCGAATGCACAATCCCCGCGCGGCCGAGCGCGGCGACGCCTTCGAGGACCGCCGTCAAGAACGGCTCGGGCGAATCGAGCTCTACATCGTGCAGGCGGGGGGCCGGGCCGTCGTCGTCACCAAGATACCGCATTGACAGGAGGTTCTCGACGCGCCGGGCCGGGGCGGGGACCGGGGCGCCTCCTTTCCAGGCCTGCCGCATCATCTCGAACTCGTGCGCCGCGAGCCACGACATCGTGTCGACTTTGATCGGACGGCCGCCGCGGTGGGACGTTCGGTAGAGCCGATACGCCTTCACCGCAAGCGGCGCGCCGTTGTACGCGCACAGGTACACGTCCGCCTCCTTGCCCGCGCTGATCATGCGGAGGACGTCCGTCGCAAGGCCCGCGTCGAGGATGGCGTCGGCGGTCCCGCGGTAGCCGCGCTCGCGCAACTCGATCGTCCCGTGATCGATTCGCCATTGGACGCTCGCGTCGAGCGGATCGTTCGACATTCGTTTCTATTTCGTTGGTCATGGTGGCATTCGCAAGGCGCGCACACGAACGCCGGTCGCCGTGACGGGGATCACGCGGCTCCCGGCGCATTCGGGAAAACGGAATCGGACATCATCGCCGGGAACCTCCTGGTCGCACGGACCGGCGCCGTCCATGGAGCTCCGCCGCATCAACCTATCGGAATGGAAGTCCGGCGTCGAACGTCCGGTTCGTCGACGGGACCCTTAAGCCGAGGGCAGCCGTTGTCTCCTCGGAGGCCGCCGTCGTGGTCCAGATCACGCTTGTCGGCGAGAGGCAGGCGGTTGTGGGCCACGAATTCGTGTACCGCGGACCGCAGCCGGCGTGCAGGCCGTGCAAGGTCCGTGCGGCGTGCCTGAACCAGGACGTCGGACGCCGCTATCGCATCACGCAGGTTCGCGACGTCGCGCATCCGTGCCTCCTGAACGAGGAGCTCGCTCGAGTCGTCGAGGTCGAGCCCACCTCCCCGGAGTGCAGCGTGGCCGCACGGACCGCGGTCGAGGGCGCCGTCCTCGCCTACAAGAAAATCGTGTGCGCCAACGCCGCGTGCCCGAACTTCCGGACGTGCCATCCGATCGGCATCGAGCCGGGAACTCGGATCCGCATCCTCGAGGCGGGACGGGAACTTGATTGCCCCCTCGGATATTCGATTGTCCCCGCGAAGGTCGCGTACGCGGATTGAGGCGAGTCCCGTGAAAGCATCCCTTCCCCGCCGCATGACGCTGCACGCGATCGAGGCGGCCGTCCTGACGCGCGGCTACCGGCCGAAACGGGAGACGTTCGACCTCGTCGCGTTCAAGGCGCTGTACAACGGAAAGCGGTTCCACATGCGCCTCGAGACGCACGGCCTCGAGCGGGTCCCGAAAGGCTCCGAAATCGACTTGCACGTCGACTTCATGCGCGAGCTGAAGAGACACCACGGCTCCGAGGCGGAGTCGGAGGAGATCGCGGTCGAGATGGCGGAACTCCTCGGCGCCTTGAAGGAACAGGACCCGGAGCGCGCGAAGCCGAGGGTCCGCTGTCCGGAGTGCGGGAAGGAGTTCGGCCAAGAGGCGTTCCGTGCGCACCGGACGATCATCCACGGCCGCTAGACGATGTCCTTCCCGTACACCGTGCGGCCAGCCGTCCGAAAGCCCAACGACTTCCAGAAGGCCGCCGCGGCCGCGTTCGTCGGCGTGACCTCGAGATCGATCCGCTCGACGCGCATCGCCTTCGCTTCATCCAGGAGTCGGGTCGCGAGGGCTCGGCCGACGCCTTTCCGCCGCATCGCCGGGTCGACGAAAAAGTCGTTGACCACCAGGAGACGTCCGTGCTCCGCAGACGGAGAGTAGACCGCCAAGGCGACCCCCACGACCGCCCGCTTCTCCCGGGCGACGAGCAGCACCCCGCCAACGCGGTTTCGCAGGACCTGCTCGACGCCCCACGTGATCCGCTCCGGACGCGGCTTCACGCCCTCGGAGGTGATGTAGGCCGCGATCAGGCGCTCGACGTCCGCGCGGTCCGTCGGATTCGCGCGCTCGATGAGGACCATCGCGCGCCGGGCACAGCCGCGCGGGACATAAGCGTTTGGGCGCTCGCATCCGGAGAGCCGCTAGCGATGGGCCGTCCGCGCTGAGTGGGATCCGATAGCGGCTCGCCGAATCGCGCGGCCGATCCGGGTCCTCTCCGCCTTCGACCGCACGAAGGATGCCTCTCGTGAATCGATCGGTCGACCCACGAAGGGATCCGCCTGGAACCGCGGATACAGGTGGACGTGGAGATGCGGAATCGTGTTCCCGTGAATCTCGTAGTTCATCTTGACGGGCGCGAGGAGGTCCGCGAGGGCCTTCGAGACGAGCAGGACATCCTGCCAGAATGCGAACCCGGCCGCGACCGGCAATTCGAACGGTTCGACGACGTGACGCTTAGAGACGACGGCGACGTACCCGGGCAACGCGGCCCTTGGCGGGGCGCTGACCCAGGCCGAAGACAGGACGGCGACGACATCGAGGGGCCGACCTCGCCGACAGATCGGACAGTCCGCCTTCTTCCGACCGACGGATGAGAGACCTCCGCCCCGTCGTGTCGGCTCTTCTCTGGCCTCGTCCAGTTGCATCCCTCAGAAGAGGACGACTCGGACAATCTCACCCTTCTCGATCCGGTCGACATCCGCGGGAATCTCGACGTAGCCGTCCGCATGGGCCATCGATGTGATCGCGCCGCTCTCCTTGTACGCCGGCACCGCCTGTCCGTCGACGATGCGGACGGTGTGGAACTCGAGGCGACCGATCTTCGAGGCGAGTCGCATTGCCAACGGCACCTCGATCACGGTTTCCCGCGCGGGCGGCAATCGCGCGATGCGACGGAGCATCGGGGCGAGGAGCACGTAGCCGTTCGACAAGCACGAGGTCGGGTTCCCGGGGAGCCCCAGGACCGCCGTCCCATCCACGAGGCCGAGGGCGGTCGGCCGCCCGGGCTTCACCGCGATCCCATGGAACACCAGATCGCCCATCGATTCGAGGGCCTCGGCAACGAGGTCTTTCTCGCCCACGGACGAGCCGCCCGAGACGACGACGAGATCGTTTCCGGCCGCTTTCTTCAGCGCGGTCCGAAGCGTCGCCAGCCGGTCGGGCGCGCGCCCCTCCAGCTTCGGTTCCCCGCCATTTTCCCGAACGACGCCGGCGATTGTGTGCGAGTTGACGTCGTACACCTGGCCCGCTCGAAGCGACCGACCGAGCGGGACGACCTCGTCGCCCGTGACGAGGATCGAGACGCGTGGCTTCGCGTACAGGCGGACCCTCGCATGGCCGATCGCCGCCAGTGCGCCGATTTTCGCGGGGGTGAGGACCTCTCCGGCGTGGACGACGGTGGATCCGCGTTCGACGTCGCTTCCCCGGCGCGAGACGTTCTCCCCCGGTTCGACCGATTCGCGCACGGTCACGCGATCCCCATCTCGCTCCGTGTCCTCGATCATCACGACGGCGTCCGCACCCCCTGGCATCGTCGTACCCGTGGCCACCTTCGTGCATCGGCCCGCGCTCACGACGGCGCGGGGCACGCCATCCGCATGGTGGGTCTCGATGCACCGGAGCGCAACGGGGTGGGCCGTCCCGGCACGGACCGAATCCTGCGCCCGGACCGCGTATCCATCCATCGCCGCGCGATCGGCAAGGGGCACGTCAATCGCCGAGCGCACATCCTCCGCGACGACTCGCCGCAACGCGTCAGCGAGTGGCGGCGTCTCGGTGCGCTCGATCGGCCGCACGAGATCCACCGCAATCCGAATCGCTTCGTCCAGGGAAATCAACGCCTTCAGCGGTCGCGCGGCATGGCCCGCGTGGCTTTCGTGATCGTGAGCTCGCTTCAACGCTCCATCACCCCGACCGCATGCCCGAGCTCCGGGAGGATGAGCTTCTCGATTGCGAGACGACACGCGTCCGGGGAACCGGGGAGACAGAACACGAGCCGGCCGTGGTAGACGCCGGCGACGGCACCGGAGAGCATCGCGGCGCTTCCGATTGCCTGGTATGACAGCGAGCGGAACAGCTCGCCGAATCCGGGCAACGTCTTGTCGAACGTCGAGAGGAGAGTGGGGATCGTCACGTCGCGCTTCCCGAGCCCCGTCCCGCCGTTCGTCAGGATGGCATCGCAAGTCCACGACGCTTGCTCGACCGCATCGAGGATCGGCTTCGCTTCGTCCCTGACGACGACGTAGAAGAGGACCGAGTGACCGGCGCGGAGCAGGAGGTCTCGGATGAGTCTCCCGGACTCGTCCGTCTCCGTGGTCCGGCTGTCGGACACCGTCACGATGCCGCACTTCACGGAGGCCGGCGCGTGTTCTTTGTGCTTCGCGGGGACCGCCATGGACAGGATGCGCTGAGAAGACCGGCGACGGTCTAAAGGTTGGCCTTCCAAATTAACCTTGAACAAGGTTAACTCTTCGGAGCGGCGGGGAGGACGGCACGGCCCGCCCGGACTAGGCCGCGAGCCGGAGGAACGGCGCGACGCGGTCGGCCACCGCGGGATCGTCGAGGGAGGCGGCGAAGGCCGGCAACGAGGCAAACGGCCTCGCTCGAACGATGCGCGCGGCGCGCTTCGCCCCGATGCCCGGGAGGGCGGAGATCGCCGCGAGGGGCGCGCGGTTCACGTCGAGTGGGTACTCGACGGCCGTCAGCGAGCGTTGGCCGTGGCTCGTGACGCGTACGTCGACGAACCGGTTGAGCGGCGCGTCGTAGGGCAGCCCGACGAGGATCGGATACGTCCCGATCTGCCGGCCGTAGGCCACGTGGCCATCTTGCAACTCCAGGAAGATGTCCCGAAGGACCGTCCCTTCCGGGACGACCCGTTGCAGCATCTCGTGATCGATTCCGGTCCGCACGGCCTCCTTGAATCGCCGGAATTCGCGATACAGTCCCGTCGGCTCGAACTCCCGGCGCACGGGCCGCACCTGGCGGATGTTGATCCGTCGAACCCAGAGGTCCTCCTCGAGGAGCCGCTTCAGGAAGGCGAGGTTCAGCTCGAACGTCTTCTTCGTCTCGCCGTCGAGGCCCGCGACGAAGTTCAGGCCGGGCAGGAGACGCGGCATGCCGTTCTCGCCGCGCTCCCGGCCCACCGCGTTCACCATGCGGATCGCCTCGAGGCATCCGTCCGCATCGATGTTCAGGTTGTTCGCCTCCGTGACGCGGGGATCGGCCGACTCGAGGCCGAACGACAGAAGCGTGCCGGGGGTTGAAAGGCGCACGAGGTCTCGCATCGACTCGATCGCCTCCTCCGGATGCGCGATCATCATCGCGGGATCGCCGTTGTCCGTGTGCAGCACCTTCAGGTCCGGCGCGGCGGCGCGAATTCCCTCGAGCAGCCGTCGAATCGCACCCACGTTGATCTGCGGTGTCGGCGAGGATCCGAGTCCGATCGCCTGATAGCTGAAGAAATCCGCCTGGCCTCCGAGGCGGAAGTTCACCGCGCCGAGTTCGGCGAGGCGGCGGACCTCCGCGACGACGCCATCGACGGGACGGAACTTCGGCTTGCCGTACATCGGCTCGATGCAGAACGAGCAGCCCTTGTTGACGTACCGGACGCACCCTTTGGACGTATCGAGCTCGACCGTCAGCGGCTCCGGGAAGTCCGGGTGGGCTCGGATCACGTCCGCCCCGAGGAGCGCCCAGCGGTCCCATTCCTCCACGGTGCGGTCGCGGTGGGTCCACTCGCCGGTCCGCAGCCAATCGAAGACCGCCGTGTCGATGTCGCGCAACGCCACCCAGTCGAACGGCTCGACGAGCGCCTCATCGTAGTAGCGAAACCGTGCGAGCGGGCCGCCGAAGACGCGCGGTCCTTCGAACGCTCTCGCGTGTCGGACGATCTCCCGCTCGCTGATGGGCAAGCTGCGGAGGTATTTGCCCGGCACGATCGGCCCCGAGAGGACGACGAGCAAATCGCCTCTCGGCGAGGCGCCCGCGCGGACCCGATCGATCGTGACGTATTCCCAGTCGTGCCCGGCGTCGTGGACGGCGCCTGCGACGTATCTCGGGTACGGCGAGATGTACGGCGGCACGCCGAAGTTCGAGGGCTCGTCGACGTAGCCGTCGAGGATCACGACCTTCATGGAGGCTTTGCCATTCCCGTTGGCGTACTTAAGGCTGAACTCGGCCTTCCGGGCCCGTCTCCCGGCGAAGCAGAGGCCGGCGCCCGTCGCCGCCATCGGACCGCTTGGAACCCCCGCAAAAACTGTTCCAATATGACGAAGTACCCACCGACCCACCTATCACGTCCTCGCCGGCAGTGACTTCTCGCGTTCGCTGTGGGAGAGGAGGGGAGCTTCACGTCTCTACGAGAGAAACTACGATTCGGCAATCGAAGCGTGGGCAAGGGCATACCGATCGCAGGAATGGCGGGCCTCATTGCGGTGGCCCTTGTGGTGGCCGCCCTCGCCACGCCGCCACCGTCGCCGGCCGTCGACTCGAGCCTGTTCGAACTCGGTCCCGTGCAGGGCGCGGACATCGTGTGCGCGGCCCCGGATCCACCGCCGGACTGGGGATGTATCTTCGACGCGAACGGGAACGCCGTGAACCTGTTCGGGGGCGACGTCGCCGCCTTCTTGAAGGACGATCAGTCCCAAAGCGGGGCCTCGGACCGAACGACGTTCTCCGGCGCGGGCGGTTCGAACAAGAACAACGATCCCATCAAGAAATGGCACTGGGACGCCGGCAATGTGCCCGCGAAGGACGACTTCTCGAACGCCTACGCGTGGGCGACCGTGAACGCGGACGGGCACCTCATCGTCTATTCAGGCTTCGAGCGGATCGACGCGTCCGGCGACAGCCACGTCGACATCGAGTTCTTCCAGGCGAGGGTCGCGTTGGATGAAGCACTCCCGTGCGACGATCCCGGCGCGGACCCGACCCCGTGCAATTTCGTCGGGACTCGGACGGTCGGAGACATCATCGTCTCGATGGACTTCACGATCGGCGGCGATTTCGGATCCTTGTCGATCCGGGAGTGGGATGGCTCCACGTACGTCGAGATCGGCTCGCTGGGCGCCGAGGGATGCAACGCCGCGGACACGATCTGCGGATTCAACAATGGCGGCGACATCAACGGCGGCCCATGGCCGAACTACGACCGGCACGGGAACGAAATCACGAACCTGCCGAAGAACGCCTTCACGGAGTTCGGGATCGACATCACCGCGGTGGCCCGGGAAACCCCGTGCATCTCCGTCGTGATGGGGAAGACGCGGAGCTCGCAGTCGTTCACCGCCGAGCTGAAGGACTTCGCGCCGCCGACCGCGTTCCCCGTCTGCAGCCTCACCTGGCACAAGGTCGACAACAAGGCCCAGCCGTTCGGCGGGGCCACGTTTGAGCTGTGCCGGACCCACGACTACGTCAACGGCCAGTTCGTCGACATCCGGGACGTCTGCGTGACCGTCGTCGACAACACCGACGGCGACTTGGACGCCGGCGACGTGGACATGGACGGCGCGCCGGGAGAGTTCCAGGTCAGCGTCACCGTCCTCGGGAGATACACGCTCCGCGAGACGGTCGCGCCGCCCGGCTACGGCCTCGATCCGGACACCGTGACGGTCGACTTCATCGGCACGGCCCTGCACGTCGACGTCGGGGAGGCGTTCGTGGACGAGCGACCGATCCTGAAGCTGACGGAGTTCGGGTACACGAACACGCCGACGGGAACGCCGACCGGGGGCGTTGTCTCCGGGACGACCGTGTACACGGTCACGCTGAAGAACTTCGGTGGCGCGACCGGGCTCGTGTCCGGCACGCTGACCGTGACCGTGTCGAATGCGGGAGGCGGGACCTTCAGCTGTTCCGGGAGCGGGGTGTCCGGCTGCACGCTGACGTTCTCCGGGGTCTCCTTGGCCCCGGGAGCGGAGGCGACGTTCAGCCTGACGCTCGTGTACAGCGACATGGCCGACGGCGCCGTAGTTTCCGCGAGCCTGTCCGCGTCGTACACGACGCCGCCCGACACGACGGTGGTCCGGGTGCCGTCCGGGGTCCCCGCGACGATCTCCTTCACCGTACAGGCGGACTGAGTCCGAAACGAAAGGGCGCGCGACGCGCGCCCTCTTTCCCCTTTTGAACCCGGCGTGTCCAGTCGTCGAGGGCTTCGACGGGACGCGTCTTGGACGCGGACGGCCCTCGGGTCCGTTCGGTTCGCGTCCCGGACTACTTGCTGCCCCACCGGCCGATGACGATGATGAGGCCAATCATCACAAGCGTCAGAACGAGCGCAGTCACAAGATAGCCAACCCATCCGATCGGTGTGATCGTCTGAAACGTCGTGTCGACTCCCGCCACCTTGAGCCCGCCCGTTACCACGTTGTTCCACAACAGTGCGATCACGAACCCGAAGGCGGCCGCCAACGAGGTCGAAATCGTCTTTCGCACTTCCGACATTGAGACTTTTCGTTCCTCCGCCATGGTGGATCCCCGGCCCCGGATTGGTGGGGGGAATCTAAGGCCTACGGTCTCGCCTTCCGATCGCCCTTCTCCTTCGACACGACGCGGACGTCCTCGATCCGTGCCGTCGGATACTGCCCGCCGCGGTCCTTCTCGAGTGACTTCACCATGTCCCATACGGTCAGCAGCGCGACCGCGACGCCGTAAAGGGCTTCCATCTCCACGCCGGTTTTGTACGTCGCCTCGACGGTCGTCGTCGCGGTGATCCGATCGCCTCGCACGTCGAACGTCACGCCCGCCGCGGTGATTGGAATTGGATGGGTGTGAGGGAGGACCTGCCATACGGTCTTCATCGCCTGGATCGCGGCAATCTCCGCGGCCGCGATCGGATCGCCCTTCTCGACACGGCGAGCCCGGACCGCGCGGATCGTCGCGGGCTTGAGTCGAATCGAACCGGAGGCCACGGCCCGCCGGCGCACATCCGGCTTTCCCCCGATGTCGACCATCTTCGCCATTGCGCGGCGCGACGGGGGCGATGGACCATAAACGTTGGCGAGTTCGAGATCCGGGCCTCTTGCGGTCCGCGGCGTTTGTCAACGTGCCGCTCCGCTGGCCCCGCGCGTTCGGGCCGGCCACGCGTGCGTGAGCCTTTGTCAACCGCCGCACGTCGGACGTGGCAAGGATTAACTACGATCCCGCCGGCTCCCGACCGTCGCGCGCCCGCAAGGGCGCCGCACGGGATGGGAAACATGCGGAAGCTGTTGCGAATCGTGGGAGTGACCGTAGCCGTCGCGATGGTCGCCGTCGTCGTGGCGGTCCTGCTCCGACCAACGAACGGACCGGCGACGACCGCCGTCGTGGACCAACCGAACCCGACGACACCGACGCCGACGGAGCGGCCGGGTCACGGGCACCATGCGCACGATGCGCACTGCCTGAAGGCGAGCCATCACACCCCGGACCACGCGCGGGCCCATGGGGCGCACGGGCATCGGCACCACGCCCACGCGGCTTGCGCGGCCTCCGTCATCGCGGAGCTCGTGCGCCTCTGAGCGCCGGGCTCTCGGGATCCTTACCCCGCCAGGGGGCGCGGCGCGGGGCCGTCGAGGCCCCGGGCCCTATTCGCGTCGGCCGCGTCCTAGGTTTGCGAACCCGGCCGACGTTACGGAACTCAGGTAGGGTTTTCCCCAGCTCGTTGGAGAACCTCTCGAAGGTGGTCGGATTGATCGCTAGACGGGCCTTCGAGCCCGGTAATCACGAGCGTCGTGAGAGGCTGAAGGCGAGGGTTCAGACCCGCACGAGAGCCGGGAACTCCCGGCATCAGCCAAATGCGGATGCCGCGATCGAGTTCGACTGAAACCTGCGTGTTTCGGAGCCAACGGGACTTAGGGTGCGAGCGGGTGGGTCGTACGCCAAGGCCCGCTTCACGCACCGCGGTCTGGATTTGTGGAAGGAGCTCCTCGAGACGCCGCGGGAGGCGAATCCACCATGCACCCCGCCATCCCGAGTTAGGACCTGTGAAGTACAGCAATAGGCCGAGAGGGATTCCAGCGAGAGCTAGAACAAGGAGCGGGACCAGCCACAACCGGCCTCCAAGCTCGTAACTCACCGCTGTCGCGAGGAGAAGAAATCCCGTAATCAGAATCGCCGCTAGGGACATGCGTCGAGCGGCCATCGGATTGTTGTACCGCCACCTCGACATCCCAAACCTTGCGCCAGGGACGGTCACTTCGGTCCTTCCGTGAACGTCCGTTGTCCGGATAAGCATCAGCCTCCCCACATGATGATTCGGCACAGCTCCTTTGTCAACCGGACCGCGCCCGTCTGACGCAGATTCTGAGGTGCGTCACACGCGCGCGCGAGGACGTTGTCAAGTCGCGGCGTCGGACGCGAAAACCGTTATGTACCATGGCCGGGCCTTTCGACGGCCGCGTGCGGAATGGGATGCACGTGCACGAAGGGATGGGACGGATGATCGCTACGCGGTCTTCGGACAGCGAGTCCTTTCAGCCCGGCATCGCGACCTGCGCGACACGAAACCCCAAGGAGAACAAAGAGGTGAACACATGACACGGCGAAAGCTAGCAGTGGCCGTGATCCTGGCTGTGACCGTGGTGGGGGCCTTTGCGGCCTACGCCTTGCGGCCGACCGCGACGTCGACGAACGTCGCGGTGAACGAGCCGAACTCGGACACCGGGAACACGGGAACGGGCGACGGCACGACGCCGAGTACTCCGCCGACACCGCCTCCTACGAGGGCGAGCGAAGGGCCGAAGCACGCGATGTGCGTCCACATGAACGACCACATCCCGGAGCAGGCCCGGACCCGCGGCGCGAACTGGTATCGGTTCTACGACCAGGCGGCGTGCAGCGCGACCAACGCGCTCGCGAGCCTGATCTCCTTCTAGGCCGAACGCAGGGCGGAAACCTCTTTCCCCCTCACGGGGGATCGTGGCGCGGGGTCGACGCGACCCCGGCCGAATTTCCCAGGCCACCCTAGGTCCGGCGCTTCCGGCGGGACGGCGGCCGCCCCGGAGCCGCGGACGATTCGGTCTTCCAGATCGGGACGATCCGCTTGACCTCGTCCATCGCCCACGCGCAGGCGGCGAACGCCGCGCCCCGATGGGCGGCGGAGCACGCGATGACCACGGAGTCGTCGCCGACCGGCACGCGGCCGACCCGATGGACAATCGACATCTCGAGGACGCCGAACTTCGACTTCGCTCGATCGGCGAGGGCTGCGAGTGCTTTCTCGGCCATCGGCTCATAGACCTCGTAGTCCAGCGCGCGGACGCCGGCGTCGGCCCGCACGGTCCCGAGGAACACGACGACGGCGCCGGCGTCGGCCCGGCGGACGCGGTCCACGACCGACGCCACGTCGATGCGAGACCGTTGGACCGCGATCACGTCCCGCCCCCGCTGACGGGCGGCATGACGGCGACCTCGTCGCCGTCGTGCAAGACGACGTCCGGGGAGGCGTAGCTCAGGTTCACCGCGAGGAGCATCGCCTCCGTGTGGCCGGCGAGCCGCGGGTACGTCCCCACGAGGGCGTCGACGAGGTCCCGGAGCCGCGCGCCTTCCGGGAGGGTCCAGGGGAGCGCGCCTTCGCCGGCGATCTCGCGGTACGTCGCGAAGAGCCGGACCCGCACGCGCACCGCCCGATGCGATGACCGCCGCGCGTATAAGGCCCTCGTCTACGGCGGAGGGAGCCGCGCGAGGATCTCCGCCCGCCGGCGCCGCACCTCCGCGCCGAGCCGATCAAGGTAGGCGTCGAGGGCCTCGACGAGCCGCTGCCGCGCCGCCTCGGACCGGGCGGAGCCGAGGTATCGGAACACCTGGACCCGTCGGCCGCCCCGGTCCTCGTAGTGCCAGAAGTAGAGGTAGGGCCGACCGCGAATCTCCTTCGTCGTCAGGCCACAGCCGAGCTGCACGCCCACCGGGATGGCTTAACCTTACTTAGGGTTAACAGGACCGCCCGGACGATCGGGAGGCGAGTGGCCCCCCCACCCCACGATTTCCGCTGGAAACCCTTTTGGGGCCCTGGGGTGTTCTGAGAGCCGTTGGACGTCCTCCTGGTCTCCCTCACCCCTGCGGTCGAGGAGATCACGGCGCTCCTCGCCTCCGCCGGTCACCGCATCGTCGAGACAATCGTCCAGCGGCGGGACCGCCCGGACGGCCGCACCTTCGTCGGTCGGGGGAAGCTCGACGAAATCCGACAGCGCGTCGAGACGGGCGGCGTCGACGTCGTGGTGTTCAACGGCGAGCTGCGTCCGACGATGCATCACATCCTCGAGCGGGACCTCGGCGTCGAGTGCTACGACCGCCTGCGGGTCCTCCTTGAGCTGTTCGCGCAGCGCGCCACGAGCCGGGAAGGCAAGCTGCAGGTCGAACTCGCGCTGCTGCAGTATGAGGTCCCCCTGCTGCGCGAGTGGATTCACGAAACGGACATCGGCGAGCGACCCGGCTTCATGGCCGGCGGCGCTCAGCGGGTCGACGCGTACTACGAGACGGTCAAGCGGCGAATCAAGAGGATCCGCGACGAGCTCGGGACGATCCGACGCGAGCGCGACGTGCGGCGGGCCGTGCGCAAGGATCGCGGATACCACCTCGTCGCCCTCGCCGGATACGCGAACGCGGGCAAGTCGTCCCTGCTGAATGCCCTGACGGACGAGCACGTCCTCGTCGAAGACCGAATGTTCTCGACGCTCGCGACGACGACCCGGAGCCTCGTCGGGACCCGCAAGCGGATCCTGCTCACGGACACGATCGGTTTCGTCGACGGGGTTCCGTTCTGGATGGTCGAGGCGTTCAACGCGACGTTCGAGGAAATCCTCCGGGCGGACCTGATCCTCCTGCTCATCGACGCGGTCGACTCGGACGATGAGATCCGCCGGAAGGTGCGCCTCGCGGCCCGGACCCTCTTCCCGAACGTGTCCGCCGACGTCGTCGTGCCGATCCTGACGAAGACGGACCTCTTGCCGGAGGCGACGGCGATGGCGAGAGCCCGGCTCCTCGCGGAATCGGAGTTCCACCGGGCCGCGCTCCCGATCTCCGTGCGGACGGGCCAGGGCCTCCCGGAGCTCCGAGCCGCGATCCATCGGGCGTTCGTCTATCCAATCGAACTGCACCTGGTCTTGGTCCAGGACGCCGGCGCGGGCGGGAAACTCCACTGGCTGTACGAGCACACGGAGGTCGTGTCGGCGGACCACCGCGGGGACCGAATCGATGTCGTCGTCCGGTGCCGGCCTCGGGACCGCGTGACCGCGGAGTCGCTCGGGCGGGTCGTGCTCGCCCGCGCCGTCGGGTGATTAACCGCGGATTCGGAACTCTCGCTTCTTCTCGAGAAACCGTCGCTCGTACGCGGACGGCAGGTGATCGTACGTCAGCTCCTCGAGGCGCTTCATGTTCTTCACGAAAGCCTCCTTGGACGTCGTCGTGACGAGCCGTTCGAACTCCCGCTCCTTCCGGATCGTGTCGACGAAGTAGAAGCCCCCGCCCAGGATCGCGAGCAGGCCGAAGAACGCCTCCCAGACGACGTACGGGCCGACGGTCTGGTGGATCGACTTCAGCCAGTCCGGGCTCTGCGTCGGGATGAGGTACTGCGTGAAGGACAGGACGACGCCGAGGACCCCGAGGGCGAAGACGAGCGTGCTCAACTCGTAGCGCAGCTCGCGGAAAAGGCCCATGGTGGCCGTCGGCATGAGGGGGCCGTGCATAAGCTTTGCCGGGAGGGGTTCTGTAACGTTGGGGTTACGGACAACCGCGACCGCAGCGTCACTCCACTCCGCATCCGCTCCTCCCGTGCGCCTCTGGCAGCGCCAGATCGGTCGCGGAGGGGACTCATCGCATCACAGCGGAGGGCACCGGGGTGGAACCGTACACCCCTTGGCCTCCTCGTCGGAGGCCGGGTTCATTGGTGGGCCCACGAATGGGCCGTCGCTCCTCCGAGATGCGACGCCATCGTCGCACCCCGGGCCCGTCAGTGTTCTGCGCAGGGCGCGTCATGCCGGCCGGGCCACTCGACGGTGGTCTTCCACCGGAGGTTTCGGTGGCCTATCCTGGACTAGCCGTATCCATGGACGTATCGGGAGGGGGTCGGTGAAAGTGAATAAACGGACGGAGTTGCAATCGATTAATCTCTGGCGCGCCGGGACGTCCGGGGCGCGGATCCGCGATGCGGTCGTCAACCGCGCGCGGAATTCTGCTCTAGGTGACCGCTCGCGTTGTGACAGGGCCCCGGGAGGGAAGGCTTTCATCCGTCCCACGCCATCGGGAGGCGGATGGCGCTGCGGACGCCGCTATACGAGGCGCACCGGGACGCCGGCGCGCGCCTCATCGAGTTCGGCGGATGGGAGATGCCGCTGCAGTACTCCGGCATCGTGGACGAGCACCTCACGGTCCGCCGGGCCGTCGGCCTCTTCGACGTCAGCCACATGGGCAAGCTGTTCGTCAAGGGCGAAGCCGCGCACACCGCGCTCAATCGGCTCAGCGCGAACGCCCTCCCGACGACGCCGGGTCGGGCGCGGTACACGCATCTGCTGCGGGACGACGGCACGATCCTCGACGACGTCATCGTGACGTGCCTCGCCCCGGACCGATACTTCGTCGTGTGCAACGCGGGGCCTCGCCCGGCCGTCGTGGAGTGGCTGCGCGCGCGCCTCTCCGGCGTGAGGCTCGACGACAGCACCGAGCGGATGCTCTGCCTCGCGCTGCAAGGCCCGCGTGCGCCGCAGTTGCTGCAGCGCTTCACGTCCGTCGACCTCGCGGCGATCCGGTCGTTTGGCGCCGCAGCGATCGACTTCGTGCCGCCGGCGCCGTGGGGGTCCCGGCCCCGAGCGGTTCCACCGGAAATCGAGGGGTGGGGGTCCCGGCCGTCGGACGGCCCCGCCAATGGGGCGCGCGGGGACCCGTCCGTTTCCGCTGGACGGGCCGCCTTCCTGGTGACGCGGACCGGCTACACGGGCGAGGCGGGGTTCGAGCTCTTCCCGACCGCCGCTGAGGGTGCCTGGGTCTGGTCGTCCCTCCTGTCCGCGGGCGCCGACGTGGGCCTGAAGCCGATCGGGCTGGGCGCGCGGGACACGCTGCGGCTCGAGAAAGGGTACCTGCTCTCGGGGCAGGACTTCGACGGCCGGCAGACGCCCCTCGAGGTGAACAGCGCCTGGCTCGTCAAATGGGACCGACCCTTCGTGGGCCGCGAAGCGCTCGAGGCGCAACGGACGCGGGACGACTACCCACGGCTCGTCGGGGTGCGCATGGAGGATCGCGGGATTCCGCGGCACGACTTCGCGGTCGTTTCCGGTGGATCGCCGATCGGCCGGGTCACGAGCGGGACGAGGTCGCCGAGCCTGCGCGTGGGGATCGCGCTCGCGTCCGTCGATCGCGATCACGCCGCGCCAGAAACACGCCTCGAGGTCGACATCCGCGGGACGCCGCATCCGGCGAGGGTCGTACCCCTTCCCTTCCTGTGAACGCGCCTAGGGCGGGGCCTCTTTCACCGCCCCCCTCGCTAGCTTCATATCGAGCGGGACTGTAAGGAACGTTGGTAACAGATGTGGTAACAGCTATCGCTACTGTTGGTAACATACGTGGTTCAAAAAGTAATATACCCCGTGGCATCCTTGCGCGCGCTCACCCCCAGGGATGGTATCCCCGAGTAGACTACACGGCGTCCGGTCCCGCGAGGGGAGGGTTTCCCCATGGAAGAAGTCAAGGTTTCTGAGTCGAAAGCCATCGAGATTGTCGCGGGCGAGCCGGATCCGAAGCTGACCGAGAACGCGCTCCGCGTTCTTCAGAAACGGTACTTGAAGAAAGACGAAAAGGGCCGCGTCACTGAGACGCCGAGAGAGCTCTTCGCGCGGGTCGCATGGAACCTTGCGCAAGCGGAGCGGCTGTATGGCGCGGACGACGCGAAAGTCGGGGAGACCGCGAAAGGTTTCTATCGCCTGATGGCGAATCTCGACTTCCTCCCGAACAGCCCCACGCTGATGAACGCAGGGCTCGAGTTGCAGTTGCTCTCGGCCTGTTTCGTCCTCCCGGTGGATGACAGCCTCGTCGGAATCTTCGAGGCGTTGAAACAACAGGCTCTGATCCACCAAGCTGGCGGGGGAACCGGTTTTGCCTTCTCCAGGCTTCGGCCGAAGGGCGACTTCGTGAAATCGACGATGGGGGTGGCCTCCGGCCCCGTTTCCTTCATGAAGATTTTCGACTCGGCGACTCAAACAGTCAAGCAGGGAGGATGCATCTCCGTGGACAGCCTCCTCCGAACGTCAGAGGGACTCAAGCCGCTCGGGAGACTCCTGAACAGCCCACCCCTCGGCGAGAACTTCACTCGCGATCGGGTCTTCGATGGAACCGGCTTCTCGCACGCGCTCGTGGCGCAGGACAATGGTCCGGCGGAGATTTTCTCCGTCGAGACAGAACTCGGTCTCCGGATCGGCGCGACCTACAACCACGCATTTGCCGTCGTCGACGAGAACGGCGAGGTCGTATGGCGGGAAGCGCAAGATCTCCGAGAGGGCGACTGGCTCGTCATCGTGAAAGGAGGGCACCTCGGGTTCAATCGGTCCCTACCGCCGCTCGGCCCCCAGCACCCGAACGCTACCCGAATCCGCGTCCCCTCCGAGATGAACGAGGATCTTGCGGAGCTCCTTGGGCTGTACATGGCGGACGGTTGCACCAGTTCCGGCGGGCGCTTCATCATCACCATCGGGACTGTGGATATCGAGGTCGTGGATCGCATCCGGATCCTCATGGAGAGGAACTTCGGACTCGCCCCGAACCAGATCAAGGAAGGCGAGGGAGGCGGCTATGTCGACATCCAGTTTCAGTCGCGCGATCTCCTTCGATGGATGGAACGGTTGGGCTGGGTGAAGGGGTATTCCCCGAACGCGTTCATCCCGGCAGAAGTACTGGGTGGGTCGGCCGACACCGCCCGCGCGTTTCTCCGAGGTCTATTCGAAGGGGACGGCCACATTCACTCGGGAAGCGGGTATCCGTGTTTCTCGACCACGTCGGAGCGCCTTGCAATCGAGGCGCAGCAGCTCCTCCTATCCTTGGGGATTGTCGCCCGGCGCGGAGCGATCGCGAGTAGCCGCCACAATTCCCTCGGCCACCGCCCAGTGCACACGCTCACGATTGTTGACGAGGACAGCGTGCGGACATTCGCGGGGGAAATCGGGTTCGTCTCGGACCGGAAGCAGGACCACTTGGAACTTGGCCCAAGACCGAAGGTCAACACCTCCGACATCATACCAAACCAGGGCGCGGTCCTGCGGTCGTTGTACACTTTCGTTGGACGAGGGAGCGGACCCGGCCGTTCTCGGCGTGGCGCCGACCGGAGGCTGTACCGGGCCCTCATGCACTACATCAGCGAGGGACACGCGCGGGCGCTCCCCCGGAAGCGCCTCCTCGCGTTGATGAAACGGTTCCCGGTGATCGCGGCGAACGACCACCTCCGACAGATGGTGAATCCCTCGCGAGTGTACACTCGCGTAACTGGCATTCGGCGGGATCACGCGCCGACTGCCGACCTCGAGGTCCCCGGTCCCGCCAGTTTCGTGGCGAACGGCATCCTCGTTCACAACAAGAGGCGGGGGGCCAACATGGGCATCCTTCGCATCGACCACCCCGATATCCTGGGGTTCATCACTTGCAAGGACCGGACTACAGAAATCACGAATTTTAACATTTCCGTGGCGATCACGGACAAGTTCATGGAGGCCCTGATGACCGGCACGAAGTACGACCTCGTGAACCCGCGGGACAAGACGGTCGTCGGTCAGCTCGATGCCCGCGAGGTCCTCGACAAGATTGCGTTCCAAGCATGGAAGAACGGGGAGCCGGGACTCTTCTTCATCGACGAGAACAACCGCCGACAGCCCACGCCGAACGTCGGAGACATGGAGGCCACGAACCCGTGCGTGACGGGCGACACGCTCGTGTCGACGGAGCGGGGACTCATTCCGATTGCGGACCTCGCGGAACGCTATCCGAACGGTGGGATCTCCCTCGTTACGGATCGTCGAGTGCCTGCCGAGGTCGTCACGGAATCGAACGGCATGTTGCTCGCGAGCCGCGACGAGGCGGAACGGGGAACGCGGCTTGGACCAATGGTGGCCGCTTGGAAGACCGGCGTGAAGCCGGTCTGGCGGATTGCGACGAAGTCCGGGTTTGAGCTCTCGGCGACGGCGGACCACAAGGTCCTCACGACGCAAGGATGGATTCCGATCGAAGACCTCATGCCAGAGGTTCACAAGTTGCTGATCCAGTCGGGTGAAGGGAACTTCCCCGGGGATCGACATCTTCCATTCGAGCCAGCGAATGTTCACGTCGGCAGGAACGGAAAGACGACAATCCTCAATCTCCCGACCGAATGGTCCCGAGAACTCGGCCTCGTGCTCGGCTGGCTAGTGGGAGACGGATGGTTGCGGTCCGGCGACAAGAACTGCCGCGTCGGGTTCACGTTCGCGAACAGCGACGCGCCGATGTTTGCCACCCTGCGACCGATCCTGAACCGCTGGTATGGTCGCGAGATTCGCGGAGTCAAGCGGGAGAATGGAGTCTACCATCTCTCATACCACTCGCGGTTCTTCGTCGAATTCTTCGAGAAACTGGGAGTGAAATCGGTTGATGGTGCAGAGAAGGAAGTCCCCCGATCCTTGTTCACTGCTCCCCGCGAAGCCGTGGTTGGATTCCTCCAAGCCCTGTTTACCGCAGATGGCACTGTGAGGGATCATCGCAACTGCAACAGCTCTGGAATTGCCTTGACATCGAAGAGCCGCGGACTCCTGCAAGGTGTGCAGCTCCTTCTCCTTGCTCTCGGAATCCGCTCCCGGATACTGGATCGGAGTCGTGCGCCGCGAGTAGCATTGTTCGAATATCTAGCGAAAGACGGGAAGCGCCGAGAGTATGGCTCGGATGGTGTGTTGTGCGAACTGTTCATTTTCGGGGAGTCGAGGCGGCGCTTCGAACAGTCCGTTGGCTTTCTCGATGAGAAGCAAGCGCAGCTCTCTCACGTCCGATACCCGCGGTTTTACGAGACCAAGTTCGAAGACATTCTATCTGGGAAGCAACTCGTGGGGGATCGCCAGGTTTTCGATCTCACGGAAGCTGCTTCTCACTCGATGATCTGCAATGGGATCGTCGTTCGACAGTGCGGCGAACAGCCGCTCTTGCCCTACGAATCGTGCAACCTCGGATCCATCGACCTGCAGCGACACATGAAACACAACGCACGGGGGAAGTGGGAGCTCGACTGGAAGAAGCTTGAGCGCTCAATCCGCACATCGGTCCGCATGCTCGACGATGTCATCGACATGAACGCCTACCCGGTCAAGGAGATTGAGGAAATGACGAAGGCCACCCGCAAGATCGGCCTTGGCGTCATGGGCTTCGCGCGCATGCTGTTCATGCTCGAGGTCCCTTACGACTCCAAAGAGGGAGTCGAATGGGGCCGCAAGATCATGCAATCTATTCAGGAAACAGGATATAATGAGAGTGCGAAGCTCGCCGAGGAACGCGGCGTATACCCGGCGTGGGAGGGAAGCCGCCACGAGGGGAAGGGGCTGCGCCTCCGCAATTCGTACGTCACGACGGTCGCTCCGACGGGTACCCTCTCGATGATCGCGGACACCTCTGGCGGCTGTGAGCCCGAGTTCAGCCTGATATGGTACAAGCGGGTCATGGACGGCGAGGAGCTCCCGTACTTCCTCGACTACTTCGAAGAGGTCGCGAAGCGCGAGGGCTTCTGGCGGGAGGATCTCGTGAAGAAGATTCTCGACAACCACGGATCCCCGCGAGGCCTCAGGGATGTCCCCGAGAAGTGGCAGCGGGTCTTCGCCGTGGCCCACGACGTCGCGCCGGAGTGGCACGTGCGGATGCAGGCCGCGTTCCAGGACTACTGTGATGCCGCGGTGAGCAAAACGATCAACATGCCGCGGGAGGCGACCGTCGAGGACGTTAAGAAGGCGTATCTCCTGGCGTACGAGTTGCACTGTAAGGGCATCACGGTGTACCGCGACGGTTCCCGAGAGGACCAAGTCCTGAACATCGGCGTCGCCGAATCGGAGAAGCCGAAAGAGGTCCGCGTCGAGGTCCCGGCGGAGCCCGTCGCCCTGCGGCCCCGCGCCCGCCCCGACGTGATCACGGGCCGCACGCAGAAGATCCTCACCGGATACGGCGCCCTGTACGTCACGGTCAACGAGGACGAGAAGGGCCTGTTCGAGGTCTTCGCGCAGATCGGCCGTGGGGGCGGCTACACCGCTTCCTTCACGGAAGGGATCGCGCGGCTCGTGTCCCTGTGCCTGCGGTCCGGCGTGCCGGTCGACGAGATCATCGACCAGCTCGAAGGCATCCGCAGCCCGCGGATCGCCGTCGACCACGGCGAGCGCGTGTACTCGATCCCCGACGCGATTGCGAAGGCGATCAAGCGGCACATGGGAATGCACAAGGTCGGGGTGCAGCAGGCCGTCGAGACGTTCGACGAACTCGGCGGAGCCGTCGAGACCGATGTCGAGCTGGAGAAGGAGTCGCGCGACGCGGCCGAGTTGCTGCGGAAAGGCTTGAACCCGGAATGCCCGGAGTGCGGCAAGCCCCTCGTATTCGAGGAAGGCTGCGTGAAGTGCCACTCGTGCGGCTACTCCGAGTGTTGAACGCGGGGCTCGGCGGGGACTATTCCTGCAACAGCTCGATCCAGATTCCGTTCGGGTCGCGAACGTAGGCCTCGCTCCAATCTCCGATCGAATACGGCTCGACGACGATCTCCACGCCCTTCTTTCGGATGTCCTCGACGGTCGCCACAACGTCCTCGACCTCGAAAGCGAGGTGATCGAGATCTTCGCCGTTCGCGTACGGGGCCCAGAACCGGCTGCCTTCCGAGTAGAAGTTGAGCTCGAGTTCCTGCTCCGAACCCGGACTTCGTAGGGTCGCGACTTCGCCGTTCGTCGGAGCGGTCGCCAGACGCTCGACGAGCGTCATCCCGAGGACCCCGGTGTAGAACCGGATGGATTCGTCCATGTCTCTGACCCGGATGCCCGTGTACAAGAACCGGAACGGCAAGAGGCCACCGAGGGCGGAATGAGCAAGGCGTTCATAACGAATGGGAACGTGCCGCTCACGTTCCAAAAGGGCCAAGTCCCACGGACGCCTGCATGACGGCATGCCGTGGGTCCTGTTCATCTCCCCGATGGACGCGGAGCGCCGCGACGTCGCCAGCCGCAAGGCCCTGGGTGCCTTCGAGCCCATGATGCTCGAGGATCTCCCCGAAGGCGAGCGGGACGCGGTCTGGGCGACGGCGGACGTCATCGTCACGATGGGCTTCCCCCGGGAGTTCCCGCCGGACTTCCGGACGAAGGCGCCCCAGGTGCGCTTGATCCAATCGCTCGTCGCCGGCGTCGACCACCTGCCGTTCGATCGGTTCCCGGCGGGCGCCATCGTCTGCGGGAACGCGGGGGCGTACAACGTCTCGGTCGCGGAGCACGCGATGGCGCTCCTCCTCGCGGCGGCCAAGGACGTCCCGGCGCGGACGGACGAGATCCGGCGGGGCGTCTTCCGTCAGGGCGTCACGAACAAAGGCCTCGCGGGGTCGACCGTCCTGATCGTCGGGATGGGCGGGATCGGCACCGAGATCGCGCGGCGCTGCAAGGCGTTCGACATGCGCGTGGTCGGGGTCACGCGGACGCGCCGCTCAGACGCCGGCGCGGCGGACGCGACGGTGACGATCGAAGGCCTGTCGAACGAACTGCCCTCCGCGGACGTCGTGGTCCTCGCCTTGCCCCTGACCCGCGCGACGCACGGCCTCGTGGACCGCCGCTTCCTCGCGTCGATGAAGGAGGACGCGATCCTCGTGAACATCGCCCGGGGCAAGCTCATCGTCGAGGACGACCTGT
>DASWDU010000048.1 GCA_036395115.1 Thermoplasmata archaeon
GACTCGAGCTCTCGTTCGCCCGCACGGACGCGAACTCGAACGGCTTCGCGGAGGAAGTCGACGGCCGCATCTACGTGTACGGCCGCGCGGACCTCAACTCCGACGGCGTGATCGAGGTGCGGAAGGCGCTCGAGATCACGGTCGTCGCGACGGACTCGAACGACGACGGCAACCCCGAGCTGGCGCGGATCGCGCTGAGCGGGGCGGTCGTCCGGGACATGGACCAGGACGGCACCGCGGAGTACCGCGCGAGCGTCGAAGGCGTGTTCGAGACCACGGACGAGAACTCGAACGGCATCTTCGAACGGGCCACGCTGACGATCCGTGCCGAGGCGATCGTCGACCGCAACGACGACGGCGTGCCGGAGGACCACTCTTACGCGACCGTGGATGGCGTCGTCGTGAACGCGATCGAGGATGAGTATGCGGACCGAATCGAGCTGCACTTCGTCGCGACGCGGGAACTCGACTTCGACTCCGACGGCATCGTCGACGAGCGGCGCGGTGCGACGATCGACCTCCTCGCGGTCGATGAGAACTCGAACGGTGCCTTCGAGAGCGCGAACGTGACGATCCACACGAGCGCGGTCCGCGACGCGAACCACAACGGCGTGCCGGAGTACGAGGCCGCCTTCGTCGCGTACGGCCAAGCGACCGACGCGAACGATGATGGCAACGCGGAGCTCGTCACGGTAACCGCGCGCGGATCCGCCGTGCAGGACGAGGACGAGAACGGCGTGCCCGAGATGACCGCGTATCTGCGCCTCGACGCGCAGTGGGTCGACGCAGACTCCAATGGCGTCGTCGAGAAGGTCGACCTGACGTTCCGCGCGGAGCGCACGACCGATCCGGACCAGGACGGGACGCCGGACACGCATGAGTGGATCTTCGTCGAGTACCACGCGGAGGACATCGACCAGGATGGCACGATGGACAACGTGTATCTCCTCATCGAGAAGCACGTCGAACCTCATGCGTAGGCCGTAGAACCTCCTCAACGGGCCGGCGCCGATGGGGCGCCGGACTCCCCATTTTCTTTCGCTTTTTCCAGATGGGCGGACGCTCGACCTATCGCGTCTTCTCGAAGATTTCGAGCGCCGTGGCCTCGAGCAATCTTGCTCTCGCCGCTCTGGAGAACCGCGCGCTCGTAACGGCGGACGACGGTCTCGTGAGAATGCTAACGCGAGGAATCAGACTCATTCCATCTGCGCGACTACGGAAACGGAGGTCGATAGGGGCCCGCTCGGATACAGCGTCGAGCCGGCCCGCGATGAACCTCAGAGGTCGTCTGGCGGGAGTTCCTCGGGCGTGAGCTCCTCCGGGGCGGGCTCTGGCGGCGGAGGGACCGGTTCCACGGGCGGCGGCGCAGGTGCTTGCACTTCCGCGGCCTCGGCCGGAGCCTCCGTCGGCGGCGGGAGCTCGCCCATCGCCCACACCTCGGACTTCCGCACCTCGACGCGCGAGACGGGATGGATCGGCTTGCAGCCCAGGGCAATCGTCTTCGCGAGGTCGCCGCTGATGATGCCCTTGACGAACTCGCCGATCGACTGCTTCGCCGCGATGTCGGAGACGACCTTCGCCATGATCGCCCGCAGGACGCGTTGCTTGGACGACTGGATCCGTCGGTCGGTGATCGCCATCGGCTTCACCCGGACGTTCCATGCGTCTTTCGTGACGATGTCGACCGTGAGGTCCGTCCGCGTCCGCTTGCGCCGCGTGAGCCGTCGAATGTAGTCCGACGTCATGTCGTGCCCGACGAACTGCGTGAGGGCGTCCTGCCCCTGCACCTGGTTCACGCGGAACGCGAGCTTGATGTGCATCTTGCTGAAGTCGCCCGTCAAGTCCTGGACCGTGACTTCCGTCACCCGGCCGACGAGCTTGTCCGGCGTATCGGTCGGCGTCTCGCCGAGCAGCTGCTTGTTGAACATCTCCGGCGCGAGGAGGTTGTACCACACCTTCGCCTTCCACTTGTCCTTGATCTTGCGGGCGGCGGCGCGGGACTTCTTCTCGGCCATGCGGGCGGTTCGAAGCGGCGTGCCGTATTTAAGGGTTCTCGAGAGGCGATCTCACCCGCTACGTCCTATTCGAGAGTGGCACGGCCGCTAGGCTTGTTGTGGTGGGGTACGAACCGCCTCTGTCGGCGGCTTTCGTCGCTTGCGGAGAATGATGAAAACCGCGACGGTCACGACCCCCACCACCGCGATCCCGAGCGCGAGGATCAGGGGGTTCGACGGGCCAAAGAAGCTCTCCTCGATCGTGATCTTCGGGACGAGCGGGTCCGGGAAGGCGCCGACGAACGGAAACCGGTCGGCGCCGCCGTAACCTCCAACTCCTCCGTATACCGAGTCTCCGAGGCCGTCCGGGAAAGTGCAGACGGACTGATTGCCGCCGCTGCATCGGTCCGTTCCAGCGAAGTGCGACCAATAGTTGCCGCCCGACGGATACCCATCATCCCACACGAGACCCGTGTTCCCGCCGGAGTTCCATCCCTCGCTGTAGCTAATCTGGTAAAAGTTGTTGTGGTAGATGTGAGCCGAATTCGTGTAGGTGAAGAGGACACCCCCGCCGCCGCTCGGGCCGAAATGATTTGACGCGATCGTCACATTTGCCGCCGTTTCGATGGACACGGCCGAAGATCCGAGGGGAATGTCCGTGATCCGGTTGCGCGCAATCGTGACATCCGCCGTTCGGTAGAGCTCGACGCCCATCTGGTGAATCCCCGCGATGTCGTTGTATTGGATCGTCATGTTCCCGGCTGCAATTCCGTAGATGCCGGTGAGGACATCATCCAGGGACGTGTTCTCGACGCCCTCCAAGCACGAAGGAGAAACGGAGCTCGACATATTTCGCGGTTGTGTTTCAGGCGAGCGGGAGGCGGACAACGTGGATGGGGCGATTGGCCGAAACGGAGCCTCGCTTGTGGTGCGAGACGCGCCCTGGGACTTCCGAGCAGGTTCATCGCCGGCATGGTGCTCCGACATGCGATCCCTCGGAAGCGTCACGGAACGGCGTCTGGGCCGCTGAAGCCGCCTGCCCCCGCTCGACGGCCGAGGCGTATTCAAGGACCTGTAGGTCGACCCCAGAATACAGGGCCGGGACGGCGAAGTGGTCGAGGGGGTCGGCCGAGATGCAGGTGCGACGCCGTCCCGGATGATTGGGAAGTTCGATTCGCGCGATGGACCACGACACTATAGAACGGCGGCTTCGGCCCGCAAGGGGATGCACCTGGTGTAGTGCAATGTGTTCTGCCTCAAGGCCGCGCGACGATGCGCCGCGGAATCCGGCCCGCGCACTAGCCCAGGATTTGTACCACGAAAATTCGATCGCCGCGCGGGCCCGCGACGTATGCGACTCGATTCGACGACAGGAACGTGTCGACGACGCTCGGGTCGAGGATGATGTTCGGCGCCGGGTGCACCTGCGCGCCCACGGTGCTCCACCGCTCGAGGACGATGGCGTAGTCGAGCCCCGCGGTGCTCTCGTTGTCTCGCAGCTTGAGCGGCAACGAGCGGTCGGTCGTGTAGCCGAACCACATCGCGCCGATGTCCGCGAGGCGTTGGTCCGTCGTCACGTTCTTCGCGCCGAGGGACCCCAGGAGCGCGAGCGCCTGGAACTCGTCCGTGGTCGTCGTGTTCTCGACGCCGAAGACCGCGGGGGTGTTCCACGCCATCGGCGTCGTCGCGAGCAGCGCCGCGAGGAAGCCGCCCACCAGGGCGACCCGCGCGGCGCGATGCGGACGCAAGCCCTTCCACGCCGCCACAAAGGCGACGGCGGCCAGGAGGGCGAGCGCGTAGTCGAGGAAGTCGATGGACCGATACACAATCACGAGGCTCTCGGCGTCGAGGCCCCGCAAGAATCCGAAGAGCACCATGGCGACCGGCGCGACGAGCATCGACGTCACCAGGTCGTTCGCGCGGTTCGACGTGCGGCGCACGAGCTGGTAGCCCGCCAGGACGAATGCCGTCAGGACCGCGATTGCGGGCTGGAGGGCGAGAAACGCGGCCTGCGTCGGGAGCGCCCCCGCGAACAGGCTCGTCTGCGCGTTCGCGAGGATGACCACGACTCCGACCGCAGGCGGCAGGATCACATGCGTGGCGGGCGACACGAGCCGCCGGCCGATTCGGATGCGCGCGGGTCGGGACATCGGCGCGATCGCGGCGGTCAACAGGACGACGAGGGCGAGGAACAACGCGAGCGCCTCCGGCGCGACGAGGTCCGCGAGGAACGGCAAGTCCACCGCGGCGTAGTACGCCCAGGCGGGGACGGCAAGGGCGGGTCCCGTCGCGATGTCGAGCACCAGCGCCCGGACCGAGAATCGTCCCTGCGACGACGCGCGGCGCTGCGTCAGCACGACGAGCGAGGCGACCATCCCGAGCGTCAGGAGGGTCGTGAGATGATGGAGGAACGGCAGGAACGCCAAAAGGACGAAGGCGAGCGCCCGCTTCCGCCGATCCGCTCGCTCGTGGAAGAGGAGCACCGCCACGGGGAACACGAGGAGCCCGATCGACTCCTTCGACACCCCGCTCGTGAGCATGAGGAAGCTCCCGAACAGCGCGACGAACAGGCCTGCGGCAAAGCCGACGAGCCGCCGACCGGACGCCTTCACGCCGATCAGATACGCAGGCAGGACGACGAGCGATGTGATCAGGACGACGACGAGCTCGACGGGCGCGAGGGGCTGGAGTCCACCCAGCATCGAGGCGGCGGCCCAGAGGAGGGAGAAGGCGGGCATCTTCTCGTTGTAGTTGTTGACGTCCGCCGGGTCGATTCGCCACGTCCCCGTCGTGGCGATCCCCTCCGAGATCCGCGCGAGCGGGAACCCGTCGATGTTGTAGGGCAACGGGCTGAAGGTGAGCGGCACGAGCCGGGCGGCCAGGGCGATGGCGTACAACGCGACGAGGAGCGCGCCGTCGGCCTTCAGCCTCGCAGCACCACCTCCAGCGATCGCGGCGGCTCGACCGCGGGCTGTTCGCGAATCGATTCAGTCGGACGGACCTTCATCGCGCGCCCCAGGAGGACGAGCGAGGACGCGAGCGAGGCGACGACGACCGCCACGACGATGGCCGCGAACACCGAGACGTCCGTCGACACGGGAATCGAATGGCCGAAGACGAGCAAGACCCCGCGGGGCCGGACGAGCAGAGAGGCGCCCACGCCGAGCGCCGTGCCGAGCGTGCTCGCCAGCAGCGCCGCCGGCACGGTCTCCCGGAGGATCCGCCGCCGCATCCAGCCGTTGCCGGCGCCGAGGGCACGGAGGACGCCGACCGCGGGGCGACGGTCGGCGAAGGCGCGCGCCTGGACCGCGTGGATCCCGAACGCCACGAGGAGCCCGAGGAGCGCCGCAATCCCGTAGGCGACGACGCGCACGGACGTCGCCGCCTCGCCGATCGCGCTCGAGAGGTAGTCCCGCGGCGCGCCCCCGCGGCCGGTCCTCAGGATGATGTTCGTGATCCGTTCGTCCGTCGTCGGCTCGCTGTGGACGTCGGCGCCAGCGAACCCCGGACCGCTCACGTGGACGCTCGCCCCGGTCCGGTCGAGGAACGCCACGAGCGAGGCCACGTCCGTCGTCCGCACGCGGATCGAATGAAAGTTCCGCGGACCGAGGCCTGTCAGGATCCGCGCCGTCGGAAAGTCGACGACGAGCTCGTCGTTCGCGGTTGTGTCCGTGCGATACGTCCCCGTGATTTGCGCGAACGCGATGCGCGGAAGCGCGGACCCGACGATCGTGACGGAATCGCCAACGCGGAGGCCCAGGCGCGACGCGAGCCCCTCGCCCGCGAACGCCCACCGATCCCCGACGACCGGGGCTTGGCCCGGCAGTCCCTCGAGCGCCAAGAAGGTCGCCGGGTCGGCGCCGCGCGCGAGGACCGGCTCGCCCTCGATCGTCGTGGGGGCGAGAATCTCCGGGCTCACGAGCCACCCCTGCGAGGTCAGGTTCTCGACGAGGCTCGCGTTGACGGACAAGGCGCCACTCCCTTGGGTGATCGCGTACACGTCCCCCGCGAGAATCCGACCCGGGAGTGCCGGCAACGCCGCCAACGTCGGCCACGTCGCGCCGAGGAGGGCCGCGCACAGGAAGAGCCCTGCCAAGCCGCGGCGAGGCATCAGGATGGGCCCGCCCCCTTTCGATGCGCGACCTGGACGGCCGCGCGACGCGACGGCACGAGGCCCGCGACGGCCGCGGCGGGGATCGAAATCCCGAACGCGAGGAGGACCGCGTTGATCGGAGCGTCGAGGAGCACCAGATTCGGGAGGCCGAGGAGCGGCGCGAACGAGACGACCGCGTGGGCCGCGACGACCCCGAGCGCCGAGCCGAGGACGGCCCCCGCCACCGCGAGGAGGATCGCCTGGGCCTCGTAGACGGAGGCCACCGTCGCGGGCGAGGCGCCCAGGCTCCGAAGCGTCGCGATCTCCGCCGCCCGCTGATGCACCTCGAGGCTCATCGCCGCGTAGACGAGCAGGCCGATCACGACCGCGATGACAAGGGCGAGGACCGCCAGCGAGCGCTGGACCTCGGAGATGCTCCCGCGGACGAACCCGATCGCTCCGAACGTCTCGAGCCGCGTGAGGCCGTGCGACGCGATCGATGACGGGTCGAGTGGCACCTCGGAGAGGATCGCCTGGATCGGGCCGCCCCGCACCGGATCCGTCGCAGCCAGGAGCGCCGGCCGAACGTACGCCCAGTCGTCCGCGAAGATCACGGGGACCGACGGCGGCGGCGCGACGATCGGGAGATCCGCGAGCCGGCGGCCGAAGACGGTCAGGCTCCCCGTGGGCCCGGGCGGCGCGCTGCTCAGTTCCGTGATCCGCGTGCGGAGCCCGGCGTCCAGCGAGACGTCGTTCGCGCCGGTCGGGTACGCGGTCGTTGCGGTGCCGTTGCGGTACGACTCCAGCGCGACGACGGTCATGGACAGCGTGGTGCCGTTGATCTCGAGTTCCGCGGGATGCACGCGGAGCGCGAGGAAGTCCCCCGGGATCGTCGCGACCTCGTCGGCGTCGATCGCGCTCGCGAGGAGTTCGCTCCCGCGGATGTACACGGCCGGGCCGGACCCGATCCGGTCCGCGACGGACCCGATCCCGCTCGCGAGGCCGTCGACGAGGCTCAGCGCGCCGACGAGGACCATGCACGCGAAGCCGATCGCCCACGCGGTCGCGCGCGTGCGTCGCGTGAAGCGGGTCGCGAGGCGCAAGATCGGGCGCGCCATCCGGGGCGCGGAACGGGCCTGACAGGGATAAACGTTCGGCGACGGGGGAATCAGGAGATGGCCGCCACCGTTGGAACCGGACCAAGTAATCCTTAAGTATTACAAGTAATATCCGAGTTCCATGGAGGTTGTGAGCGTTAAGGTCGACCCCGCCACCAAGAAGCGGATGGCCAAGTTTCGGGACATCAACTGGTCGGAAGTCCTCCGCGAGGCAATCCGCCGGCGGCTCGAACTCGAAGAGCGCCTGAGGAGCCCGATCGACCGGCGACGGGCGAGCGAGGCCGCGCGGCGAATGGACGAGTTCCGGAGTCTCATCGGGCCGAGTGACTACAACAGCACGAAGGAGATTCGCCGATGGCGCGACCTGCGACGGCGGTCGTAGACGCCTCCGTCGTCGCCAAGTGGTTCCTGCCAGAGGCGGATACCGAATCGGCGGTACTCCTCCGAGCGCGTCATGTGAGCGGCGATCTACGGCTGGTCGCTCCGGATCTCCTGGTCTACGAAGTTGCGAATGCCCTCCGATACCATCCGCAGGTGGGCTCGGACCGGCTCGCGGAACACATGGACGATCTGTTCGCCTTCGAGTTGGGGCTCGAACCGACCTCGGAGACATCGATGACGGCGGCCGTCCGAGCGGCGTTCCGGCTCGGACTTTCCGTCTACGATGCAATGTACATCTCGCTCGCCGAGCGTCTCGACGCGGCATTGTACACCGCGGACGAATCGATGCTGCGTGCTTCGGGCCCCCGGGGGCATCACGTGCGTTCCGTCCGCGAGAGGTGACCGCAACGTTCCTCCTCGGCCACCTGGGGATCGGCCTCGGCCTCGCGTGGCTCCTCGCGTGGCGGTCCCCCGCGCGCGTCGACTACCGCCTCATCCTCTTCGGCGCCATCCTCCCGGACCTGATCGACAAGCCTCTCGGATATGCGCTCGGCCTGCAGACGCGGCTTTGGGGGCACACGCTCCTCTTCCTGTTCACGGTCCTCGCCTTGGGCCTCGTGCCCGCGTGGCGGGGGTCGCGGTTCGCCGGATTCGGCGTGGCGACGCACCTCCTCCTCGATCAAATGTGGGAGCTCCCACACGTCGTATGGTACCCGGCGTACGGCTGGGGGTTCCCCGCCACGCCGTTCAGCGCCGACGTCTGGTTCGAGGCGCTCCTCCACGACCCGTACGTCCAGGCCGGCGAAATCGTGGGGTTCGCGATCCTCGTCGCCTTCGCGTGGGTCCACGGAATCCGATCGTGGTCGGCAGTCCGCGCGTTCGTCGGCCATGGGACCCTCCCGCCGCGCGCTTCCGGCCGCGATGAAACGAACGGGGACTCGCACCGGTAAGCGGCTTGCTTCGACTGGAACGGCCATCCGTGGCCACCACGCGCCGTGACGAGCGTGCGCAAGCCTTGAGTAGTCCCCGAAAGATGCCGCGCGGGGAGGTCCATGCCAAGGCCATCGAAGGGCGGTAATCCGACCGAGCTCGAGCCAAGGCTGGCCAGCCTTTGCGGAATCGTCTTCGGGATTCTTCTCGTCGCAACGTTTGCGGTTACGTTTGACTTTCCCGGGGTCCCGGCACAGGCCGACGCGACCCTCGCCGGGTACAGCTCCCTCCGGACCGCGTTCTTGGCCGGAGACATCTTCCTCGGGCTCGCCGCGGTCCTCGCGATTCCGTATTTCGTGCAGCTACGAAACGCCTACGACGGAACGGACCGTCTCCTCGTCGCGACGGCGACTCTCTTCTCGATCGTCGGGATCGTCGTCACGGCGGCGGTGTTCATCGGTGAGACGATCGCCCTGGACGCGCTGTCGGGCGCCTATGCCACGGGAGGGATTGCGAGGACGGCCGCCGTCGTCGCCGCCCAGGCGGCCATCGGTTCCGGAGCCGTAGCAATATTCGGCTTCCTCGTCCTCATGGCCGGCGTTGGACTGTACGGCTTCCTCACGAGCAAGGGGCAGCCCTTTCCCCGTTGGCTTGGATACCTAGGGATCGTCGCGGCGATCCTGTCCCTCGTTGGCGGGTTGCCGGTGGGTGGTGCGTACGTCGCGTTCGTCGCCGGGGTCGTCCTCTTCCTCGGTTGGCTGTTCATCACCTCGGGGCTCCTGTGGAGGGCTTCGGGCCGGAAGGCATCCACGTAGACGTCGAGAGGCCGCGCGTATCGCCCCCCGCGGTTCGAGAGGGCGTGGGTCGCGAAGACGCGGAGTCGCTTCGACGCTCAACGGGGTTCGTCTCTCGGCGGAAACTTTGTTCCCGCGGCCTTTATCAGGAGCCCCGCGAACGCCGTTCCCATGGCCGACGACGGCGCCCACCCGAACCGACGGCCCCTTTGGGCCCTCGTCCTCCTCTCCCCGATCATCGCGGAGATGCTGTCCGGTTCCTCCCCGCCGATCGAGTGGCTGAACCCGATCGGGGCCCTCTTGCTCATCTGGCTCTACGGATCCGGCGTCCTCGTGATGCGCGAGACCGCGGTCCGCTGGAAGGTCGGGTGGCCGGGCATCCTGCTCCTCGGCGCGGCGTACGGAATCATCGAGGAGGGCCTCGCCGTCAAGTCGTTCTTCGACCCGGGCTGGATGGACCTCGGGACGCTCGGATGGTACGGCCGCTGGCTCGACGTGAACTGGATCTGGGCCGTCTGGCTGACGATCTACCACGCCGTCGTGAGCATCGCGGTGCCGATCTTCCTGGTCGACTGGATCTGGCCGCGCACGCGCGGGGTGCGATTCACCTCCCGCCGGGGATACGTCGCCGCGATCGGGTTCCTCGCCTCCGCGACGGTCTTCATCGATCTTGCGCTGACGCCGTACCGGCCCTCGGTCTGGCATCTCCTCGGCGCGCTCGCGGCGGTCGCGTTCCTCGCCTGGGCCGCGAGAAACTATGCGACGAGGCTGTGGGACCGCCTCCCGGTCGGGACGCCGCGTTCCCCGCGCGTCTACGCGATCGCCGGATTCGCGTTCATCGGCGGCTCCTTCCTGATCTACGGCGGCGGTCCCGCCCTCGGCGTCTATCCAATCGTCACGGTTTGGGAAGGGGCCATCGTCCTCCTTGTAACGATGTTGCTCCTCCGTCGGACATCCGGAGATGCGAGGTGGGCGAGGCAGCGCTTCGCGTTCGTCGCGGGCGTCGTGGCCTTCCTGATTGCCCTCGCGGCGTTCCTCGAGCTGGCGGGCTGGCGCGGCATGGGAATCGTCGGCGCGGTGTTCGCGTACCTCCTCGTGCGCTGGTACCGCCGGCCTCTCGTAGATGCCGTCGAACCCGCATCCCGCTCGAATCTCTTGGCAAACCGTTAGCGGAGAGCCCAAGACGTCTAGCGGCTCAACTCGATGACGATCTTCCTCCCTGCCCTCGACACGAGGACCTCTTCGTCCCCCGTCAACCCCAGGCTGTGCTCGATGTCCGCCGGAATCCGGAGGATCGTTCCTCGGCCGCTCCGGGACAACTTCCGCCGCAGTTTGAGCGGCTCTCCCCAAATCCCGAGGCGCCGTGCAACCCGAATCATCCGCTGGCTCTCTTCCTCCGGGAGGAACTCCTCTCCGCAGGCGGAGCAGCGAAGTCCGCGCTCTACAAAGGTGTAGCCTTCGATTTCCGACGTGATATCGTCGACGGGGAGGAGAACGCCCTTCCCACAGACCGGGCACCGGGCCGGTCGGCTAGCCTTTCGCTCCCGTGATGACAAAGACCTCACCACGCGCTGCGTCATATACTAACACCAGCTTCTTCGGGCCCTTTTTTCGTATGAAGATGTCCCACTTGGCTCTCCCGACCCGCGAGACATTGTGCGCCTCCCGAATTGCTTCCCGCAGGTCGAGGTGATCCCAGTCCCATCGCTTCATCCAGGTATTCCGGAAGTGTTTGCTCACGATGATGCGGACCCGGTCGACATCGAACGGGAGCAAGCGCTCTTCACTATATTATGTAATGAAAATCATCTATTTCAAGTTTCTCCCGGGGTCAGTGGGTTGACGCATGCCCACGGCCGCCATCGCCCATTCTGCTGCCCAAGAATCCTTTATCCAAGATGACCGCGTTCTCGCCGATCATGGCGACTGCCGATGACTTCCGCGAAATGTATGAGTACAACTGGCGGGTCCTCCGCGACTATTGCGACGCGCTCTCGAAGCTGCCTGACGAAGCGGTCCTGAAGAATCGCGAAGCGACCTACGAATCGATGAAGAACATCTTCTTCCACATCGTAAAGGTCCACGACGGCTGGCTGAACGTCTCCGCCCAGGATGACTCCCCCGACCCGAAAGTCTACGACGGGGATCTCGACACGCTCCCGACGATGGCGAGCGTCCGTGCGTACATGGAGAAGGTGATCGCGAAGGAGCAGGCCCTCCTCGCGTCGTTGCAGGACAGCGATCTCGACCGGCCCGTCCAGGCGTGGTGGAAGAAGCGGCCGCACGCGCTCCGGGACGCGCTGATGCAGGTGACGCTCGAGCAGGCCCACCACACGGGCGAGCTGATCGCCCTATTCTGGCAGCAAGACATCGAGCCGCCGGAGATGACGTGGGTCGACGTCCGCATGGCGATCCCCGGGATCCCCGGCCCCTCCGTGACCGACGACTCACGAATGCAGGATCTTCGAGAAGTATTCGTCGATGCCCGGGAACGCGGCCAGGTCTCCGGACCACGACACCAACTGGCGCGTGAAGTGCGACTCGAAGGCCAGGAGCGCGTCCATGATCGGGTACTTCATGTCGTCGGTCCCGGCGCCCCGGACCACCGCGGCCGCGACCGTCTCCGTCCCGCGGACGAACAGGATCGTGTACGCCCCGTATCGGAGCTCGTCGAGGCCTCCTTGCTTCACGGCGAGGGTGTCCTTGACGAATTGCTGGACGGCCACGAGCATCCCGCCGAGGATGTCCCGGTCGATATCGTTGCGCAACGTCGCGGAGTAGTGCCGGAGGAGCACGCCGCCTCGAGTCATCACGAACAACTCCTCGATGCCCACGGAAGGCGGTGGGCCGAGATCGAGCATGTCCGCCAGGTGCTGCCCGATGCGGCGCATCTCGATCTTGACCAGCCCGACGTTCGCGGACTTGCTGAAGAAGCACAGGACGTTCATCTCGCTCGCCCCGAGGCGCATCACCGCCACGCCGGACATGGGACCCTCGAGGAGCACGATGGGCGGGCCGGGGAGAGACAGCGCCGCGAAGACGTCGTCCGCGGATCGCGCGATCAAGGTTGCCATGGCCGCGAGGACGTCAATCTGCTCGCGATTCCCCGCGTTCCCCGCCACCGTGAGGCCGTTCTCGTCCGCGATGACGGCTCCGAGGACCCCGGGCGCGCGATGGCTCAGATCCCGCAGGACGCCCTCGAGGTCGCCTCGCAGGTCCGGCTCGGCCTGGCGGGTCAGCGTGTCGTCCATGCGACGGAGGCTACTTTGGGGCATCGCCACTCGCCTCGTCCGGGACCTCGCGGGCGCTCATTGGGTTGGGCATGAGCCGCCGCAGAGCTCGGTGATTCTTCCGCGGTCGGGGCCGGATGACGAAGAAGATCTCGAAGGTGGCGTACATGATTCCGCCGAGGAACACGAACACCATGACGGCGGACGCAGCCGCCGGCGGGGGAAGGCCCACGGCCGAACTAATCAAGGTGACGCTGAGGGCCAAGAATGCGATCGTGATCGCGCCCAGGAACCGTTCGAACCGGTCGGCGAGGATGAACATCCGCGCGCGGCGCACTTCCTTGTTCATCCTACGGAACGTCACGAACGCGATCGCGAGGATCGCGAACGTGGCGACGATCAAGCCCTGGAACGCGATTGCCAGGAGCTGAACTGCCAGGTCCGCCAAAGTCCTCGAGAAGGGATGGTGGCGATAGCGGCCTTAAGCGTTCCGAGACAAATGTTTCGTTTTGGAACGTTCCGAGACGTCGGCGGTTCCGGCCCTGCATTCTGCCCGAAGGGTGCGGATGGCTCGGCCAAGAGAACGCGAGGCGAATCGATATACCACACGGCCGGATGGCAGGCCGTGGACGGCATGAGAGGCACCCCTCCTCCCGCCTTCGCGGACCGCGTGTGGATCGTCACCGGGGCGAATTCGGGGATCGGCAAGACGACAGCCCTCGGCCTCGCTCACCTCGGCGGGACGGTCGTCCTGGCGTGTCGGGACTCGACGCGGGGCGACCTCGCCCGGCTCGACATCGTCCGCCAGACGGGAAATCCCCACGTCGCGCTCATGCTCCTGGACCTGTCGAGCCAAACCTCCACGCGAGGGTTCGCGGACGAGTTCCAGCATACGTACCCGCGCCTCGACGCGCTCGTGAACAACGCGGGCGTGTTCCGCCGTGAACGCCGAACCACGGTGGACGGCTTAGAAGAGACGTTCTCGGTCAACTACCTCGGCGGCTTCCTCCTCACGCACCTCCTGCTCGAACACCTCAAGGCGTCCGCGCCGTCGCGGATCGTGAACGTGAGCTCGTCGGCCCACAATGGAGGACGGATCGATTTCGACGACCTCCAAGGCGAGCGGAAGTACGGCGGCTGGCGCGCGTACAACCAGTCGAAGCTCGCCCAGGTCCTGTTCACGTACGAGCTCGCGCGCCGGCTCGATGGGACCGGCGTCACGGTGAACGCCTGTCACCCCGGCGTCATCCGCACGAACCTCGGCCGCGACGACTGGCCGTGGATCGTCAACCTCTTCCGCCCGTTCTTCAACAGCGCCGAGCGGGGTGCGGAGACGCCGATCTACCTCGCGACGTCCCCGGAGGTGGCCGACGTGACGGGCAACTACTTTGTGAAACAGAAGCCACGTGCGTCGTCGCGGCTGTCGCGGGACCCCGGGCTCGCACGTCGTCTTTACGAGGTCAGTCTCGACCTCGCCCGGTTCCGCGCTAGCCCCATAGGGGTGCGGAAGGAAGGCTTATCCTTCCTGTGACATGCGCCATCTCGTGGCCATCGCCCCTCCAGGGGAATTTACTTTCAACGATTTGGCCCCGAGCGCCGGCTCGCGACTGCGTGGTTCGCGGTCGGGACGATGCTGACGGCCGTTTCGGCGGCTTTCCTTTTTTCGAACGGACGCGTTCCGGCCATCGTGGTTACCGCGTTGTCGCTCGCCAGCTCGGCCCTCGGGCTCCTGTGGGGGGAGCGATCCGGCCGGAATGTTCTCGTGAAGTCGCAGCGCTTCGGGTTCGTCCCCGCTTGGTGGAGGCGGACTGGCCCGCATGGATGGCTGTTGGAACTGGTGCTGGCGGTTGTTGTCCTCGTCGCGTTATTCATTGTGTTTCTTACGCTGTTTCATGCGTCGCTGGACGACGTGCGGGCGACCACTTCCGGCATTATGGCTCTGGACCTCTGCCTCGGAGCGGACATCCTGGGATCCGCGTTCGGCCTGGTCGTCCTCGAGCGAAGGTCCGGCGTTACCGTCTGGTTCCGGAACGGATATGAGACTCGCGCGTCGCGAGCGGTTGGTCCATTCCCGTTTCCCGTCTACTACCTTCGTCCAAGGGGCTACCAGGGGCCTCGGACGCTCAACCCGCCGGCCTAGTTCGCCCGACGTGGACGGCAACCGGAACGCTTATTCCACGTCCTCGCGGTCCGCCGCGTTGGATGGAAGGGCGGCGAATCGTCGTGACCGGCGGCGCCGGTTTCATCGGATCCCATCTCATCGAACGGCTGAGCGGCCGGAACCTCGTCACGGTCCTCGACGACCTCTCGACCGGCTCGCTGCAGAACCTTGCGGCCGCTCCGGGCGAGGTCCATGTGAAGAAGGGCTCGATCCTCCAACCGAAGGTCCTCGCGGCGGCGATGAAAGGCCATGACGTCGTCTACCACCTCGCCGCGAAGACGTCCGTCCCGGAGAGCGTGAAGAGCCCGCACGACTACTGGCGGACCAACGTCGAGGGCACGATGCACGTCCTCAAGGCCGCCGTCGATGCGGGCGCACGCCGCGTCGTGTTCGCCTCGAGCGCCGCCGTCTACGGGAACGCCGAAGCCGATCCGAAGGTCGAGACGATGAGGCCGTCCCCCGCTTCGCCGTACGCCGCGACGAAGATGGTCGGGGAATTCGGGTGCGAGGAGATCGCCTCGCTCAACGGAATCGAGACGGTCGTCTTCCGGATCTTCAACGCATACGGACCGCGCCAACCCACGACGTCGGCGTATGCGGGCGTCATCCCGACGTTCTGTGCCGCCGTCGCGGCGAACCGGCCGATCGAGATCCACGGCGACGGAGAGCAGACGCGGGACTTCCTGTACGTCGGCGATCTCGCGGAAGCCCTCGAACTCGCGGCCGACAAATCCGTTGCGGGGGAGACGTTCAACATCGGCTCCGGGACCGCCACGTCGGTCGCGGAGGTGGCGAACGTCCTCTCGGGGATCGCGGGCGCCCCGGTCCGCGCGACGCGGAGGGAGCCGAGGCCGGGCGACGTGCGGCACTCTCGGGCGGACATCGGGAAGGCCGCCACGCGGCTCGGGTTCGCGCCGCAGACGCCGTTGCGGGAGGGCCTGGAGAAGACGCTCGCCTACTACCGGACCGCGGCGGCCGCGCCCTGACGTCCTCAGGCCGACTCCTGGAGCCACGCCTCGAACGCGTCGAAGGATAGCGGCCGCCCGAGGAAGTCTTCGACGAGCCGGGCCGCGGGCTTCGCGCTCCCGCGTGCGAGGATCGTCTCCCGGTACCGTCGCGCAATCGCCGGGTCGAGGATCGAGCCGCCCTCCCGGAATTTCGAGAACAGGTCTTTCGCGATGACGAGGGACCACATGTACGTGTAATAGATGGCGGAGTAGTCGTTGAGATGGCCGAAGCTGCACTGGAAGTGCGTCTCGGGGAAGAACGGAACGAGCGGGAACCGTCGGAACACTTCTTCCAAGGTGCGCGTCGTGTCATGTGGCGTCGGATCGCTTCGATAGTACTCGAGGGAGAGCGTCGCGTACACGAGCTGCCGCTGCGCGTCGAGCGCCCGCGAGACGGCGTCGGCACGCTTCAGCTTCGCGACGAACTCCGCAGGCACCGGCTCGCCCGTCTCATGGTGGAGGGCGAACCGCCGCAGCGCCTCGGGATCCCGGACCCACTCCTCGAGCATCTGCGACGGCGCCTCGATGAAGTCCCCCTCGAGCCCCTCGGCGGTGTTCTTCACCCACCGGCCGTACCCCTGGAAGATCGAATGGAGCAGGTGTCCGAACTCGTGGAAGAACGTCTCGACTTCGCGATAGTCCATCAGGGCGGGTCCTTCTGACGGGTCCGGGAAATTGCACATCAGCGCCGCCTGCGGGAGCTGCGTCCCTCGGATCCCGGTCACGAGGCCCGAGGCCGCGGCGTGCGTGTACTTGTCCTTGCGGGGATGTAGGTCGAGGTAGAACCGGCCGAGCTGCCTCGCACCATCGTAGACGTCGTACACCTCGACGGACGCATGCCACACCGGCACGCCCGGCACACGCTCGTATCGGACGCCGAACAGCTCGCCCGTCAGGGCGAACAGCCCGTCCCGCACCCGCGGGAAGGCGAAGTACGGACGCAGGAGCTTCGCGTCGAAGGCGAACGACTCGGCGCGGACGACCTCGGAGTAGTAGTTCGGATCCCACGCGTCCAAGGCGGCGGCCGCCGGCACGTCGTGCCGCTTCCGCTCGAGCAACCGCGCGTAGTCCTCCTGCGCCCGCTCCGCGGACGCGGTCGTGACCTTGCCGAGGAACTGGGCGACGGCCTTCGCCGAGCGGACCATCTTGTCCTGGACGATGTACTCCGCCCAGCTGTCGTACCCGAGGACCGAGGCGAGTTCGTGCCGCTTCGCGAGGAGCCTCGCCAGGACGTCGAGGTTCGCGGGGTGGCCCCGGTTGAGGTATTCGAACAGGAGGCGCCGGCGCACCTCCGCGTTCCGCGCGTACCGGAAGACAGGGATCGAGTCCGGGTAGTTCGTCGTGACCGTGATCTTCCCGTCCGGGCCGGGCGCGTGGCCCTCGATGAAGTCGTCCGGCAGACCTTCGAGGTCGCGCCGCGAGTCGACGGTGATCGAGCGGACGTCTTCCCGGATGATCCGGTCGAACTCTTGGCCGATCGCCGTGGTCTCGTCCCGCAGCGCTTGGATGCGGCCACGGGTCGCCTCGTCGCGGTCCACGCCGGCGAGCCGGAAGTCCCGCACGATCTTCTCGATCGCGTACCGCGTCTCGTCGTCCTCGCTCGAGACGTTCAGGGCGGCGAACGCCTCGTACAGAGGCCGGTTCAGGCTCAGCTCCGTCGCGAAGCGCTGGGCCTCCTGGTACCATCGGTCCGCGGCGTTGCGGACATCGGGATCGGGGTGGACGTCGAACAGGAAGCGCGTCTGGTACAGGACCTCCCCCAGCGCGAGCAGGAGTCGGTCGTACGGGACGAGGAGGTTCGATATCGTCCGCGGTCCCGCCGTCGACACGAGTTCGTCCAAGCGGGTGCGGCATTCCGCGAGCCCCGCCTCCGCGAGCCGGGCGAGCGACTCGCCGTCCCTCGGGAAGAGGTATCGGGGTTCCGTGAGCCGACCGCCGTCCAACGGGGGCGTCCGTTTCCGGCGGGTCCCGGCCTTCGAAGCCATGGGGCACTCCGGAGCCGGCCCCCCGCTAAGTACCTTCCCCCAGGAAGGTCGGGCCCGTCCTCCGCTGCTCCGGGGCAACGCATGAACACATCGGCCGAGGAGCGCTACCTACTTGCGGGTCTTCTCCGGTTCGTGAGAGCCGGGCTCGGCACGCCGGTTCCGAGAGCGAAGTGGAAGGGCCCAGGCGACCAGACCCAATCCTCCGATCAGCGGGGTGAACAAGAGCCCGCACGGCAACGATGGAGGGATCGGGGACTCGGCCGGCTTCGGAATTCTCATTCGCGCCACGAAGGCATCGGAGCTACCATCGAGCGTCGTGTCAAAGGCCCCGACGGTGACCGGGAAGTCGGAGGAACCGGTCGACCCCGTCACGTAGACGTGGCTTTCGTTGTCAACGGCAAGGAGAGCGCCGTGATCCCAACCGCTTCCGCCGAAGTACGAGGAATAGGAAATCGCAGTTCCCGGGCTATCGAGTGTGAGGATGTAGCTATCTGTGAATCCGCGGTTGACCTTGCTCATCGCATCCGAGGTGGTGGGGAAGTCGGTGGAGGAGGTGACCCCAAGGAGGTACGTCGTCCCCGCGCCGTCTACCGCGACGGCTTGTCCATTGTCATCTCCGCTTCCTCCCACGAATGTGGAGTAGAGAAGTGCCCCCTGCGGGTTCATCCGAAACAAGAAGCTGTCCGAGTTGCCCCCGTGATAGACTCGGCTGAGCGCGCCTTCCGTCGTTGGGAGATCCGTCGACGCCGTATATCCGGTCGCGGAGACGAGCCCGTTCTCGTCGAGCGCGAGCGACGTGATCCCGTCCGACCCGCTGCCCCCGAAGAAGGAACCGTAGGGCAAGTCCGTCCCGTCCGCATTGAGCCTGACGACGAAACCATCCGTGCCATTCAACGTCGCGTCGAAGGCACCGGAGCTGGTCGGGAAATCGTACGAATCGGTGGTCCCGACGACAATCGGGCTCCCAGACCCGTCGACGGCGATGTCCCTCGAGAAATCGCTACTCGTCCCTCCCAAGTAGGTTGAGAAGAGCAGACGATCTCCTTGTACGTCCAGCCGAGCCGCGTACGCGTCGCTCGTGCCATCCAGAGTCGTGTCGTAGGCGCCCGGCGTGATCGGGAAATCCGGCGAGTCAATGGTACCCGTGAAGTAGACCGTGCTGTCGGGTCCCAGCGCGAGGTGGGCGACCTCATCTTGGCCACTTCCGCCGATGTAGCTGGCGTAGAGCAGGTTCGCACCGTCCGGGCTCAGCTTCGCGAGAAAGCCGTCGCGTCCGCCGCTGTTGTTCCGGTTGAAGGCATCAGCGGTCGTGGGGAAATCGGTCGAGTCGGTCCATCCGGAGACATACACACTCCCCGAATTGTCGACAGCAACATCCAGGGCGTTGTCCGCTCCCGTGCCTCCGAGAAACGTGATGAACTCCGGGATCCCAGTTGCATTGAACTTTGCGACGAATCCATCGGACTCGCCTCGAAGAATCGAGTCGAAGGCCCCCGGGGTCACGGGGAAGCCCGGGGTATCGGGGAGGCTCGGGGCCGCGGTCTGGCCAACGACGTACACGTTTCCGTTAGCATCGACCGCCACGGTTTCGCCTTGATCGACCCCGTCACCTCCCAAGTACGTCGAGAAGGTGAGCTGGTCCGAAACTGACGCCTGCGTAGGCGGAGGATAGACGCTCAAGCGGGCTCCCGTGAACGCAGTCGGGGTCTCGGCCCACCCCTGGAAAAGTATCACGACCTGGAATGCGGCGGGAATCAACAAGATGAACACGGCGACGACGAACACCCTCGAGGACGCACCGCTCGGACCACGAGCTGTTAAAATGTGCGGATTGCTCCCTCCCCAACCGTCATGCATGAATGTGTCATCGGAATACATAAAGGATTGTGCATCACCGAGTTCCAAGAGCTCCCATTGCAGCCCCGCCGTCTAGACATGGTCTTTCTAACCGCCCCGCGTGAGGCGACGGCGGATTAGTCTGCTCACAGTCGGGAACGTGTAGCGAAGCCTCCCGGGATCCGCCGCCATGCCCGCGGCGCCTTTTGCGGGCCTGGACACGAAATCCTCTTCCGACGACGTGCCGATGGCGAGCGCCCATGCCCGAACCGGTCTTGTCGGCCCGCGAGTTGTGGAAGTCGTACGACGGTCGGTCCGACGTGCTTCGGGGCGTGTCCCTCGACGTCGGCCGGGACGAGGCGGTTCTCCTCTGGGGCCCGAACGGGAGCGGGAAGACGACGCTCCTCTCGATCCTCGGCGGGCTTGACGTGCCGACGCGCGGCTCCGTGTCGATCGCGGGCCGCGAGATCTCTCGCCTCCGGGAACGGGAACTGTCGAAGGTCCGCCTTCACGAGATCGGTTTCGTGTTCCAGACGCACAACCTGATCGACGACCTGACCGTCGAAGAGAACGTGGCGCTCCCGCTGCGCCTCGCGAGACGACCCGCGGACCGACGCGTCGCGGACCTGCTCGAGACGTTCGACCTCGCGCGCCTCGCGACCCGACGCCCGAACGAGATCTCGGTCGGCGAATCGCAGCGCGTGGCCGTTGCCCGGGCGCTCGCGAACGGACCGAAGGCCCTCCTGGCGGATGAGCCGACCGCGTCGCTCGATGCGAAAGGCACCGAGGCGGTCCTGGAGGCGTTCTCCCTCGCGCGGACGTCGTACCGGGCCGCCATCGTGCTCGCCAGCCACGACGCGGACGTGCGCGCAATCCCGTCGTCGCGGTATCGGCTCGAGGCGGGCGTCCTCGCGCCGGAGTCTTGAGGACAAAGCCTTTATCGTGGTCGGAGTTTGCGACGCGAGTCGGGATGCGGCCCCTCGAGGACGCGCGAGATCGGATGCAGCGCCTCGTGGGCCGCGCCTGGGACGAGGCGAAGACCCCGCTCTACCGCAACGCGTTTTTCATCATGTCCTCGAGCGTGATCGGCTCCGCGCTCGGCTTCTTCTTCTGGCTCGTCGTATACCGCTCCTTCAGGCCGGACGACGTCGCGGTCGCGGTCGCCTTGTTCCAGACGACGACGTTTGTCAGCACCCTCGGACTCTTCGGCCTCGGCGTGGGCCTGATTCGATTCCTCCCGGCAGAAGAGAACAAGGTGCATCTCGTGAACGCCTGCCTCACGATCGGGGGCATCGCGAGCCTCATCGCCGCGGCGGTCTTCATCGTGGGCATCGATGTCTGGGCGAACAAACTCGATTTCATCTTGTCCACGCCGATCTATTGGATCGCGATCCTCGCGACCACGACGGCCCTCGCTTTCGCGCCGATCATCGACCAGACGGGCTTCGCGATGCGCCGGGCGGACCTCATCACGTGGCGGACCCTGATCTTCGCGCTCCTCAAGATTCCCTTCGCCCTCGTCTTCGCCACAATCGTAGCCACGAACGGCCGGCTCGGGGTCTTCATGGCCCTGGCGATCCCCATGACGATCGCCGTCGGCGTGGAGGGTCTGTACTTCCTCCCTCGGGTGCTCCCCGGCTTCCGGCCTCGCCCGACGACGAACTTCGAAGGGATCCGGCCGATGGTCCATTTCAGCCTCGGCAACTACGCGGCGAGTGCGATCGGCGCCTCGGCGGGGATGCTCCTCCCGCTCATGGTCTTGCAAGTCCTCACGAAGGACGATGTGAACTTCTTCTACATCGCCAGCGTCGTTGCGGCGATCCTGAGCATCATCCCCGGCGCCGCGTTCACGTCGTTCTACGCGGAGGCGTCCCAGAAGAACGCCAACCGCCATCTGGATGAGCGGCGCGCGATCCTCTTGTCCCTCGTCCTCCTGATCCCCGGCATCCTTGTGATGTGGGTCTTCGCGCGGTTCATGCTCGAGCTGTTCGGCGATCCGAAGTTCGCGGACGGCGCGATCGGCCCGCTCCGGATCCTCGTCTTCGCCGCGATCCCGTCGTTCTTGAACGCCATTTACGGAACGCGGGTCCGCGTGCGGAAGCGGACGGGTCCGCTCATCGTGGGGACCGTCATCAGCTCGGCTGTGACGTTCGGCCTCGGCTACCCGCTCCTCTTGTCGGACGGGATCAACGGACTCGCGATCGCGGTGACGTTGGCACAGGTCGCCTCCGTGCCGTACTACTACGTCGTCGCGCGGCGGTCGTTCAAAGGAGAGGAAGCCCCTCCCGCGGCCCCCGTCGAGATCTAGAGGGACCATGGCGACGGCGACCGCCTCGGAGACCGCGGCCCTGCCGGTGCCCTCGCGCTGGGCCGTGCTCCTTGGCTACCTCGGGGCCGTGGTCGTCGCAGAGGTCCTCATCGCAATTCCTGCCGGGGCGGAGCGGCCGTACCAATCCGTGGGCTTGGGCATCCACATCCTCCTCGTTTTCGGGTTGATGTTCGGGTCCGTCGTGATGGAGGCGCGCGATCGGACGATGGCCGTGTTGCTCGTGGCCACGAGCCTCGCCTCCCTCGTCCGAGTATTCTCGCTCGCCGTGCCTCGATACAACTTCCTGGACCTGCAGAGCCCGAACCCGGAGGCGGACCCGCTGAACACGATCCCGTGGCTCGCCCTCGTGAGCATCCCGCTCCTCGTGTCGATCGCCGCGGTCGCGTACGTCCAGCGGCTCCGTCCGCGGGACCTCGGGCTGCGCTTCCGGACGTGGCGGGACATCCCGATTCAGACGGCAATTGCGTTGACCGGCATCCCGCTCGGGCTAGTCGAGTTCGAGATCCTCCGGCCCGGCGCGTGGGTTGCGGAGCTGGCGTTGGGGCCGCTCGTGCTTGGAGGGCTCGCGATTTTCTTCGCCACGGGCGTCTCGGAGGAACTCATCTTCCGCGGCATCCTGTTGAAGCGCGCGATCGAAGGGCTCGGCGACGCCGGCGGCCTTCTGTTCGTGACCGCCCTCTTCGCGTCGCTCCACATCTTCTTCCTGAGCCCGATCGACATGGTGTTCGTCTTTTCCGTCGGCCTCTTCTACGGATACGTCGTCCTGAAGACGAAGAACCTCTGGGGCGCGATCTTCAGCCACAGCCTCGGGAACGTCGTCTTGTATCTGGTGGCGCCGTTCGTCTTCGGGTAGGCTCGGCCTGCGCCGCGAGAGGTTCTCTCCTCTGAGTAGTCTTATTTCCGTCTCCACATTCCCGCAGCACGGCCGTGGAGTCGAAACCGCCTCGATTCAAGCACGCACTCTCGTTCGTGGCGACGCTCGCGTTCGTGGGAGGATTCTTCGGCGCGAGGATCTTCCACCTCCTCCTCCCGACCGTCATGATCATCACCCAGGGCGGAATCCACTTCCATCACTTCTGGTACGGATTGGCGATGATGGGCGTCGCCGGCTGGCTGGGGATCGTGGACACCGACGTGAAGTTCGCTCGCATCTACGCGGTCGTATTCGGCGTCGGCGCGGGATTCGTCGGCGACGAGGTCGGGCTCCTCTTGACCTTCGACGACTACTATTCGGAGCTCACGCTCGATTTCTTCGTCGCGGCAATCGCCTTCGTCATCCTCGCGATCCTCCTGGTCCGGTATCGCGACCTGATCTTGCGGGAGGTCCTCCGCCTGAGCCGGCACGAGCGGATCGCATACGCCGGGGTGTTCCTGGTCGGGTTCTTCGCGATCTTCCTGGCCGTCGATCGGTTTGAGCTCGCGGCTCCTCTCGTCGCGATCGGGGTCGTGCTCTTCGTGTGGGGGTTCCGACGCAAACTCGCCAGGGTCGTGACGGCAGCGCCTTGACGCCGGACCCCTATCGGCGGCGCCGCTTCACCCGATGGGACGGTCCCGCTCCCTTCCGGCGTCGTGCACGGCGTCGTGCGGCCCGCGTCATTCGAACTTCCTTCTGCGCCATCGGCGCGGTGACGATCCACGACTATTTGAATCGCGGCTTCGCGTAAGGGTTCCGCTCGGGGCTCCGCGGCGCGAACGCGGACCGGAAAAATCCGTCGAATCCGGGCCTACAAGACTTCGAGGACCTTCACCGCAACGATGAAGACGAACACCACGAGCAGAGGGGCGATCGGCACGAGGAGCGTGTGCGAGAGCATCTTCGACTTAGGGCTGCCCGTCTCCTCGGCGTGGGCGGACGTCAGCTCGCGCATGATCAGGAAGAGGATCAGGGAAGCGACCGCGGCGGCGCCGAAGCTCCCCGCAAGGAACGTCGACGTGACGGTCACGACGGTAGTGATCATCCCTGCCCCCGCGTCTTGTAATCCAAGCGAACGGTCCTCGACGTATTTAAGGTCATCCACAACGCGTCTTGATTTTGGCAGCCGGACCGATAAATCCGCGGCGGCGGCCTGCCCTCGCCTCACCGCTTCCTTCTCTCGCCGCCTCTCGAGAGCGCGTACACCGTCGCGGCGACGTACCCGCCGACCCCGAGCCAGCTATACCCGATTCCGAGGATGAGTGCGGTGTTGAGATGGAAAGACGTTTGCGCGAACTCGTCGGAGCCGGGGAGCATGAAGCCGGAGATTCCGAGGATGATGGCGGCGACCACGCACGGTCCGATCACGAACCGGCCGAGCTGCCGGGACCGCTGCACGAGCCGCTCCCGCCGCGCGGTCGTGGCGGCGTCCGGGGGAGCCGCCATCGGCGTCTCGCTGATCCCCATGTCCATCGCCGCCGCTTCCTGTGCGGTCGACTGCTCGATTTCGCTCAGGCTCTCGAGCAGCTGGTCGATGTCGCGGTCCACGTTGTCCCGCCCCGTCGGCGTCTCGGGGAGCGGCGGGGGCAATGCCTCCGGCCCCGCCCCGCGCGACGACCCGGACCGGCGGTCGACCTCGCCGATCTGTCGGCTGACGGACCGGCGGACGGAGACCCCGAGGCCGCCCATGCCCACGAGGAAAATCGCCGCGACGAGCATATACGTCGTGTAAACCCAGCGCGTGATGTCCGGCGGGAACCAGAGTCCCTGGCCCTGGGCGTAGCCCCATGCGGCGAAGGCGATGACGAGGTAGTACACCCCGAATCCCACCGCCAAGGTGCGCGGTCGGAGGCCTTTCGCCATCGCTTTCCCCTCGTGCCTGCGGGCACTGATATACTTCATCCCCTCCTTTTCGTTTTTGATACCCAGTCCCGCCGAGGTGCCAAAGGTATTTCCCCTGTCGGACCGCTTCTATTCACGGGGGACGCCGGCTCGAGGCGGACCTTTCGGAGGGCCATATCATCCACGCGTTCCAGACAGAGGAGCGTCGGTTCGCGCTGCGCGAAGCCCTGTTCCTCGGGATCGCGGCGGTGGGCGCTTGGCTCTTCTTGAATCACGAGTTGCTCGAGGGCGGGCGGCCGCCCGCGTGGAACCTCTCCGAGTTCATCGTCTCGACGATCGTCGTGTACCTCTTCCTCCGGATCATCGTGATCGTCGCCGAGATGCGCACGCCGCGCGTGGACGCGGACCTCGTCCGGTGTCCGGAGTGCGGGCAACGGCTCGACGAATTCACCGCTCCGAGCCACGCGGAACACCGCGAATTCGAGATGGCCGCGAGGCCATCGGATCGGGAGATCGTCTCCGCGGTGGCGCTGCGCAAGGCGCTCGATGCGGCGCGCCGCGCGGCGATGAATGACGAGGCGACCGCCGCCGATCCCCCCGCGATCCCGTCGAACGAGCTCGAGGACGCGCCAAGCCGAGATGTTCCGCCGGCCGCCGAGGACCCGGACCTCCTCGAGCCGCTCCGGCGCAGCCCGGATCCGCCGCGGGACGGACGGTTCAAACGCTGAGCAATCCCCTCCCCCTCGTCTTTGACATCGGTCGTAGCGTTCCAAAAGATATATCCGCCGAGCGGGCGCTGCTCATCACGGGGACGCCGAACGGCTCATGGGTGGCCGTCCTCTTGGGGAGGGATTGGTGCTCGGATTTCAGACGCGGGAGATGCGGTTCGCGCTTCGGGAGGTCGCGATGCTCGCCCTCGCCGCAGTCGCTTCGTTCGTGTTGATCAACCACGAGGTGCTCTACCTCACGGGGCCGTTCCGGTTGAGCGCGATGCCGATCGAGTCGTACCTGCTCGCGACGATGATCCTCTACCTGTTCCTGCGCCTCGTGATCGTCGCGGCGGAGATGCGGCCCGCTCGCGTCCGCGAGGAGTTCGTGCGCTGCCCGACGTGCGGCGAGTGGCTCGACGACCCGACAGACTCGGGCCTCGAGGCGCACCTCCGGACCGAGCGGAGGTCGACGCCGTCCGAGAGGGAGATCGTCCCCGCGGTCGCTCTGCGCAAGGCGTTCGATGCGGCCCGACTCGCAGCGGTCGCGGCGCGGGAGGCCGAGCGATCCGAGGGGCCACCGACACCTTCCATGCCCCTGGACGACGCCTCGAGCGAGGACCTCGTCGCAGCAATTGTGGATCCGGCTCGGCGCGAGCGACTCCGGCACGGACCGCATTTACGGCAGGATCCTCGCGAAGAACGTTGAGCCCGGTCACGTCCGATTCGGGAACGACGCACCCTCCCAGCGCTTCCAAAGACGCCGCGGCATGCCCCCCGTTACATGTCTCTTGACGGCCGCCGTCCGCACGTTCATATGGACGGGAATCCATACACATGGTCGGAAATCCGACCAAATGGCCGAATCTCCGGACATCCTCCCCACGTCGGGCCTTGAGTCGATCTTGGGCTCGACCGCCCGCCTCCGCGTCGCGAAGCTCCTAGTGGAACTTCCGGACAAGGAGTTCACGGGTCGCGAGATCGGCCGCCTCCTGGCTATGAGCCATTCCTCGGTCCTCGATGCGCTCCGAGTCCTCACGGACTACGGCTTGGCAACCGAGCGGGTGCTTGGACGGGCGCACGTGTTCCGGGTCAACCGGGACTACTTCCTGTACACCCTCTTGGCCAATTTATTCCGCTCCGAGCGGGATCAACGGAGGCGGATTGCGGAGGTCATCAGGGGTTCCCTAGCGAGCAGCTCGATTTCCGTCGTGCTGTTCGGGAGCCGAGCCATGGAGGGGGCTCGCAAGCACAGCGATCTCGATCTCCTCGTGGTCGCGAAGGACGTCAACCAGGCCGAGTCAGCGCTCTCTCACCTGCGGGCCCGGCTTCGGCGAACCTATGGGCTGGATCTGGACGCAAAGGTCTTGACGCTCGGCCAGCTGAAGTCGAAGCTCGGAGCCCCCTTCGTCAGGGCCGGCCTTGCCGAAGGGATCCTGATCGGCGGCGTCCCGCTCGAGAAGGTGTTGGAGTCTGCCGCCTAGGTCGCGCTTCGTCGACCAGGGGAAGTACCGCAACTACGTGCGCAAAGCCGACGAGTTCGAACGCGCCGCCACGCACGCCGCGAGCGTGGGGGACTGGGACGCAGCCGTCGCCAACGCCACCCACTCCGGCATCGCGATGGCCGATGCCGTGGCCGTCTTCTACCTGGGCAAGCGATCGGCCGCCCAAGAGCACGAGGAATCGGTCGAGCTCCTGCACCAGATCGACATCGAGCGACGGGAGGCCGACCGGGCCGCGTCGCACCTCACCGCGCTCCTCCGGGTGAAGAACCGGGCCGAGTACGAGGAGCGGCTGTTGGGACGAGGCGACTCGGATCAAGCCATGAAACACCTTGGCCGGTTCACGGCATGGGCGCGGGAGAAGCTGCCCCGACACCGGCCGGAGTGATCGGACGCCAACGCGCCCCAGACCACTCGAAGACGCCGCCGCATGCCTCCGCCGGATGGAATTCCCGGATGAGGAGTCGACGGAATCTGTCGAAGCGATCCGCAGGCGCGCGCCGGAGGGGCTCCTCGCCCTGGCGTCCGTCCTGCTCCTCGCGGCAAACGTGCTGCGGATCCTCGCCGCGTTCCTGAACTTCCTCGGCGTCCGGGTCGGGTGGGACGCGGGCAAGACGGTCTGGGTCGCGCCGACGACGGACCTCGTCGGGGCGGCGATCCTGGGTTCCGTCTTCTTCCTGGCGGCGACCCGGGCGGAAGGGATGCAGGGGCATCCGACGCCCCCGGTTCCCCCGGAGAACCTCTCGAGCAAGGACCTCGTCGCCACGATCGACGGTCCGGATCTCCTCGAGAGACTCCGGTACGGGCCGAAGCCGCCGGGAGATGCGCGGCTCAAGCGCTGAGCCCGACGAACACGAGCAGCTCCTCGAGGATGCGGTACGTGAATCCCCAGATCAGCCTCCCTTCGTACGTGTACGAGGGCACGTTCAGCTCGCCGAGGATCGTCTGGACGACCGACTTCCCCTGTGTCGCCGGGAGGTCGCCGAGCGAGCACCAGCACGTCGACGTCATCTCGGGGCCCGGGTTCGCTTCAATCGGCCCCGACGCCAAGGCGACGTAGGGGACGACGAGCATCTCCGGCTTGTTGCCCGGGGCCCGGGGGGCCATGTGGCCGAGGACCTCGGCGCGACCCTCGATCTCGATCCCGACCTCTTCGCGCGTCTCGCGCAGCGCGGTCGCGAGCATCGTGCCGTCCTCCGTGTGGTGCCGCCCGCCCGGGAGCCCGATCTGCCCGGACCACGGATCGCCCTCCCGCTTCCGGCGTTCGCCGAGGAGGACCTCGAGACCGCGCGGACCGTCACGGAGGATGATCATCACGGCCGCTGCGGGCTTCGCCTTGAGCTCCGCCTCCGCGAGCTCGAGGGGCAGGAGGAATTTTCGCAGCCGCTCGAGGGACGCTTCGGACAACCGGGCTCGGGCATGGCGCTCCCGATATTTGTGATTCGACCACCCGCGTGAAACGCTGACATAGGCGTGTCTACATCGACACATCCATGGCGGTCAAGACCGTTACGTTGTCCGAGGACGCCTACACCGCGCTCGCCTCTCTGAAAAGGGAAGGGGAGAGCTTCAGCGACGTCGTCCGCCGGTTGACCCGCGGGAGTCGCTCCCTCCTCGAATTTGCCGGAGACTGGAAAGATTACCCCGCGGAGAAGATGGCCGCATACGCCTCGTTCCTCGAAGCCGGGGATCGCCTGTCGAAGACCGAACTCCGGAAGCAACTCGGCCGCCGAAAGCGATCCGAGCGGCGAGCCTCGAGACGACGTTCCTCATCGATCTGCTCCGGGAGGCCCCGCGAGAGGAACGGCTAAGTACGCCCGATCCAATCTCTGGTCAGGGGTTGGAGGGGATATACGACAATCGGGCGGGCGCCGTGCTCGCGCTCTGCGACGCCTTGCGGCTGGCAGAGCCACGAATGACGTTCCCGCGTGGGGCGGCACCTCGGCCCGCCGTCGTTGCTGAGCGGTGGTCCGGATGAGGGCCGCGGCAATCGTCCTCGTCGTCCTGGGAGCGATCTTTCTGCTCGGGGGCATCGGCGGCCTCGCGTATTCCGCGGTGCCGACGACCGATTCGAGCACGGTCACGATTCCCTCCGGCGCGGACTGGTACTACGTGTACGACTTCCCCTTGGTGACGGGCGGCCACCTCACCGGAAGCTTCGAGGAAGTCGCGGGCGGGACCGTAGACGTCTTCGTGTTCACGGACACCCAGTACAAGGCGTACGACGGCGGTGGGGCGGCGCAGCCCCTCTCCGCCACGTCCGGGAGCTCCGGCCAGCTGGACGTCGCCTTGCCGGGTTGGGACACGTTCCACCTCATCTTCGATCACGGGGCTGGGTACGACGCGACGCAACAGGACGTCCGGGTCGAGATCACGGTGAGCGGGATCGGGCCCCCCATCTTCGTCTTCGGAGGGATCGTCGCCCTCGTCCTCGGCGTGGTGTTCCTCGCGGTCGCCGCCGCGATGAAACGCCGGGAGCGGCGCGCGCCGCAGGTCTGGCTGCCACCACAGCAGCCGAACGTGCCGTACTATCCGCCGCCCGCCTGGGCCCCGCCGACGCAACCGTCCACCCCGCCTGACCAGCCGCCGAAACCACCGGAAGGCGGCCCTGGGTAGACCGACCCAGCTCGGCCTGTAGCACCATCGGCTTCTCGGGCAATCGAGGCACGTTGCGGGTGCGGGCCGCATTGACGGTGCAAGACAACCAGAGACGCAAGGAGCGCTGGACCACAGGATGTTGTGGTCGGCCGGGGCTCGGTCTCACGGTAGTCGCGTGAAGCCCGCCTGATCGAAATTCCGGTCGAACGTGAACGCCTTCCCGATCCCGAGGTCCCGCATCACGACGAAGCTCGTGCAATCCGTGAAGCTCCACCGCTTGTCCTCGTGGCGCTCAAAGTCCTCGATGGCATCCGCGAAATGCCCCGCGTCGATCCAGACGACCGTAATGTTCGGGGCACTCGTCACCCGCCGGAGCAAGATGGCGGCGGTCGCGACGTCCGTGGCCATCCGGACGAAGGTCGCCGCTTCGTCCAAGACGAAATCGGTCGTCACGATGCGGCCGTGAGCTCCTCGGGCTGTATCTCCATACACCCCCTGCGCGACCTTTGCGTTCCGATCGTTTGGCACGGACAAGGCGATCCATCCGCCGGAATCGAAGAAGATCATCGGTCCGGTCCGTAGAGGTAGTAGTCCACCCGCTCCGACCCGTCCGTGATCCGCCCCTTCTTCCGGGTGAGCGGGAAGGCGCGGAAGATCGGATCGTTCGGGTCCACCTCATCCCGCAGGATCGTCTGCCGGATCGCCTCCCGGGCCACCTCTTTAATCGTCTTCTTCCGAGCGGCTGCATACGCGGCGAGAAGTCCGTACTCCGTCTCGGAGAGCTGGGTCTGGACGACTTTCACGCATGTCACATGTAAGATGTGACATTTAAGATTTACGATGCCTTCGGCCGCCCAGGCGACTCGGCTCGCTCGGGGCGGCGCCCTCGCGAGACTTGGAAGGAGACCAGTTAAGCCCGCCGGACTCCCACAACTTGAGACCGTCCCCCCGGAGCGCGGCCACCAACTCTCTCGTGGTCCAGCAGGGCACGAGCCGCTGGGCCTTCAAGTGAGGGTCGTCAGACCAGATGCCGTCGCACGGCACGCTGAGGGCCGTCGCGACGTAGGCGACATCCTCCGGGTCGACCCCTCCGAGCGCGATCGCGGCGGTCTCCCATTGCGCAAGGATCGCCTCCGCGGGCAAGAAGTCGATGTACTTCTCCAGCCGATCGAGGAGTTCGGACGTCGCATCCTCCGACAGCCCCGCACGAATTCGCAGCACGGGGAGGTGCTCGCGCATCTCTGCGCGGAGGAATTCGGGGGCCATGAGCTCGAGTACGGAGAGGGTCAGCAACCGGCGGACGGTCGAGTCGCGAAGGAACGCGGCGACGACGATGTTCGCATCGACCACGAGCCGCCGCGGGGCGGCCAGCCACTCACTCTCCTGCGGAGCGTCGCGCGGCTTCGAACCGGCGGCGAAGGCCCTCCTTAATCAGATGGTCTAGCGCCTCGATATCCTCCAGGGTCAGGGTGCTCCGGCGGGTCAGGGCGTCCATGCGCTCAAGGTCCCGGATGCGCTCGGCGAGCAGCCGTCGGACGACCTCGCTCCACCTGATTTCAGGATGAGCCTTCATCTTCCGATGGAGGTCGGACGGCACGGTCAGGGTGATGTTCGGCACGAGTAGCAATTATGTGCGCGCACATAATGAACCTTTCGGGAGGGAGTGCGGATCCATCCGCGGCTCAGCCCCATCGGTTCCGCGGGCGGTCCACGCTCGTCGCGAGCCTGGCGTCGGCCAGGAGGTCCTTCGTCCCGCCGTTCGCGAGGGCCCTCGGAGCGGTGTGCGGGCCGCAGTAGTGGTGCAAGACGATCGGCGAGGCGATGAACGGGACGAGCCACAGGACGTTGTAGTACAGCCCGACCGGGTTGACGGCCGCCAAGCCGAACCCGATCAGGGCCATCATCGCGACCGTGCCGCGCCCCATGTGCAGGATCTCCCGCATCGTCATCGGGGGCTCGTCCTTCGGCGTCACGGGGAACCGCCGCTTGCGGTCGAGCACGTACATGATCATCGAGCGCACCTCGTGCGGCAGCATGATCGAGCCGACGGCCCGGCTCAGGCTCCGCGCGCGGTAGAAGTCGAAGAACCGTAGGCGGACCTGGACGATCTTCGCGACCGTGAACACGGACGTCACGGCGGTCAGGAGGATGATGAACCGGAAGAGCGGGATCGACCAGATGTACTCGAGGGGCGCGGAGGCGAGGTTCTGCCCGAAGGCGAGGAACGCGTTGAAGGACGAGTAGCGGCCGAAGACGGCCAGCAGGATCGCCACGAAGATCGCGATGTAGGCGAGGTGGCCCAACGGGATCATCAGGAGGACTACCTTCTTGTGGAGCGGGATCTTCGCGCCCGGGACGAAGGAGAAGAATTCCATCGAGCCGCGCGTCCACTTGTTCTGCCTCTTGATGAACCCGCGGACGTTCTCCGGCATCGCCTCCCATGAATGGAGAGGCACGAACGCGCTGCCGTACCCGGCGTTCGCGAGCCGGATCGCCGTCGCGAAGTCCTCGGACACGTAGCGTTCGTCGAAGCCGCCGACGTCCATCACGGGCGCGGTCCGCAGGAGGACGTTGTGGCCGTAGCACACGACGGTCCCGAGGTATCCGGCGAGTTTCCGCTCCCATTCGTCCTGCGACAGGACGTGCGCCGGCGCGAGCGCCCCCGGGAACGGCCGGTCCGTGTTCCAGATGTTCACCATGCCCTGGAAGATCGCGAGGTCCGCATTGTCGGGGTGCTCGGCGTACCGCAAGGCACGCTCGACCCAGTCCGGTGGCAGGGCCGAATCCGCGTCGAGGAGGACGAAGTAGTCGTACGCCTTGCCGTGCTCCCGCAGCCATGCGTTGATCGCCCCCGCTTTGAAGGCCTTCCGGTTGGGCCGATAGAGGACCCGGAAGTCCATCTCCGCCGCGAGCCGCTCGACGAGCGACCGCCTCTCCGGATCCGAGGAGTCGTCGAGCACGTAGACGTCGCACGGGTACGTCGGCCGGATCGCGCGGACGCACTCCGGCACCACGTCGTTCATCGTCGCATAGAGGATCGCGACCTTCGGCTGCCTCGGGAGCCGATCGAGCGACGGGATGACGTACGGCGGGAGGAACAGGGACAGGAGCCGCTTCGAGAAGACGAAGGCGAAGCTGAACAGGAAGAGGACCATCAGCCCGAACTGCGCCAGGCTGACGTGCTGGTACCAGTTCACCGCAATCGCGCCGAACGCGGCGACCGTGCCGAGCCAGACCACCAGTACGACGCCGAAGAACCTCCGCCCCCAACGGCGTTCGGACTCAATGCGGGCGTTAGATATCGGCTCTCCCCCGGGTCGCGATGCCGAGGCTAACCCCGC